>JAJDOK010000037.1 GCA_022340185.1 Salaquimonas sp.
GTCCGCCTCCACCGCCGCCCTCAACTGCCCCATCAGGTCCGGAAACGCCGCGTTGATGCGGCGCCAATTGGGGATGAAGGGGGTTTCCATCGGATTGTCGAGGAAGGTGTGGCCGGCCTCGACGATGTTGGCGGCGAAGAGTTCGACGGCCTCCTCCTCGCGGTGGCGGTCGAAGACCAGGCCGTTCATCACCGCATCGGTGTAATAGGTATCGATCAGGTCGAGCGCCTGGCGGTAATAGGTCGCCTTGAGCGTGCGGAAGGTTTCCGAAGAGAACACCACGCCATCGGTGGCGAGCTTGCGGAACAGCGCCTTGGAAATGTCGATCGACATGCGCGACAGGCCGGCCTGGGGGTCTTCCTGGCTCAGCGGCTGGTGCTTGTGGTCGTAATGGTCGGCGATGTCGACCTGGCAGGCCGAGCGGTCCGACAAATTGCGCCAGACCTCGGACAATACCCCAATCTCCAGTCCCCAGTCGGAGGGAATGCGCATGTCCGGGAGGATCGAGACGCGCATGGCGAATTCGCCGGTCAGCGGGTAGCGGTAGCCCTTGAGGTAATCCAGATAGGCGTGGCGGCCGATCGTCTTCTCCAGGGCCGACAGTATCGGCGTGACGAGCAGGCGATTGACCCTGCCATTCATCTTTCCGTCGGCAACACGGGCGTAATAGCCTTTGCAGAAGGTATAGGGAAAGGCCGGGTTGGCGACCGGATAGACAAGGCGCGCCAGCAATTCGCGCGAATAGGTGACGATGTCGCAATCGTGCAGCGCGATGACATCGGCGCGGCCGGCGGCGATCACGTAGCCGATGCAGTACCAGACATTGCGGCCCTTGCCGGGCTCGGCCGGCGCTAGACCGCCGGAGGCGAGCTTGTCGTCGAGCGCGCGCAGGCGCGGGCCATCGTTCCACAAGATGCGGTGGCGCTGCGGCAGGACGGAGAAGAACTCCCTGGCATGGGCGAACTGTTCCTCATTGGCCTGGTCGAGGCCGATGACGATCTCGTCGAGATAGGGAACCTCGGCCAGTATTTCGACGATGCCCTTGAGCGCCGGGCCTTCGAGTTCTGAATAGAGCGAAGGCAGGATGAGGGTGATGCGTCGGTTCTGGGCGAAAGCGGTCAGATCGCGCTCAAGCGAGCCGTCCTGGCGCGAGCGCAGATTGTGCAAGGTGGCAACCGTGCCGGTCTGGTGAAAATCGGCCATGAATCAATCAATTCCTGTTCGGCCCTGTTCGGTGGGCATGGTTCCATATCGAGGCCGGCAAGGCCACCCGGAGAAGGGCGTCAAAGCGCCCTACTCCATTTCGCGGTCGAGGACGGCGTCGACGGCCTCCGCCCATCCCGCCGGTCCGGCCTGCGTGGTGCGCGAGATACGGCCCTCGTCCTCGCCCTTGATTATGGGTAGGGGTTCGTGCGCCGGATTGGCGACGATCACGCCGATATCGGCTGATTCCAGCATCTCGATGTCGTTCGGCGCATCGCCGAGCGCAAGGGTGGCAACCGGTTCACCACCGGTCAGGCGGTCGACGATCTCGGCCATGCGACCGGCCTTGGTCGCGCCGTGCGAAAGGGTGAGAAAACGGCCGCCCATGCGCGCTGTCAGACCCTCCCTTTGCAACGCCGCGACGAAGGCGCAGCGTTCTCCGGAAGTGCCGGTGAATACGCCAGGTTCGGAAAAGCGGCGCTGACGCGCCCGCGCGGCAGCTTTTAGGGTGAGGCCGGTGCGTTCGGCCAGTTCTTCCACACTCCAGTCGGAGAAGCCTGAAAATTTCCCCCGCAACGCCGGGTCTACCAGACCGAGTTTCGCAAGTATTTCACCGTGATCGCTGCCCGCATCATCACTACCCGGCCAGAGGACGCCGGCGCCATTCTCGACGATGGCCGGCCACACGGCAAGACCAAGCTCGCCCTGCAGCGCGGTAATCTCGGCTTCGGTTTTGGAGCTTGCGAGGATCACCGGCACGCGCAGCTTCTTCAGCCGTTCGAGGACAGGCAGCGCCGGCTCGTATGCATAGGTCTCGTGGTCGAGCAGCGTGCCGTCGAGATCGGTGAAGAGAATCAGGCGAGCCATCGAGTTCATGCATATCGGACGAGAGGCCGGATGCAAAAGGGAGTTCGTTTCGTCTTTCGAGAAAGCGAGGTGCCATGCGGCCTATACGGCGTCATCCTCGGCCTTGTGCCGAGGATCTGACGAATCCCTGTGGTTCGTTGGATGCTCGGGACAGGCCCGAGCATGACGGTGGAGCAGGATCGGCCTTGCAGGAAAACAAAAAAAGGGGCGGGTTGTCCCGCCCCTTCTCGATTCGATCCTGACGAAACGCCTATTTCAGCGCGGCGTCGGTGATCTCGTGCGTCCAGGCGCCGGTTGGCTGCTTTTCGATGATCTTCTGGTCGAGCAGCGCCTTGGCGGTACGGTCGTATGCCGCCTCGATGAGTATGCCGTCGCCATTGTCGATCAGCTTGGCGACTTCGCCCATCATGCGCTTCTGGTGGTTCTCGTCCTGACCGCCATTGTCCATGACAATCTCGGCGGCTTCATCCGGATGCTCAACGGCGTAGTTCCAGCCCTTCATCGAGGCGCGCACGAAGCGGACCATCTTGTCCTTGAAAGCCGGGTCGGCAAGATTTCCTTCCAGCGCATAGAGGCCGTCTTCGAGCAGGTCGTTGCCCATGGCCGAATAGTTGAAGACGATGAGGTCTTCCGGCTTGTAGCCGGCATCGATCAATTGCCAGTACTCATTGTAGGTCATGACCGAGATGCAGTCGGCCTGCTTCTGGATCAGCGGCTGAACGTCGAAGGACTGCTTGAGCACGGTGACACCGTCGGCACCGCCGTCGGTCGACAGGCCGAGCTTGTTCATCCAGGCGAAGAACGGATATTCGTTGCCGTAGAACCAGACGCCGAGCGTGTGGCCCTTGAAATCGGATTCGGACTTGACCGGACCATCGGCCGGGCAGACCATTTCCATGCCCGCCTTCTTGAAGGGCTGAGCGATGTTGACAAGGCCGACGCCCTTTTCACGCGCGGCGAGCGCGCCGCCCATCCAGTCGACGATGACATCGGCGCCACCGCCGGCGATCACCTGCTCGGGCGCGATGTCGGGGCCGCCCGGATTGATCGTGACGTCAAGGCCTTCCTCCTCGTAGAAGCCCTTGTCCTTGGCGACGAAATAGCCGGCGAACTGGGCCTGCGTCACCCATTTGAGCTGCAGCGTGACCTCGTCAGCGGCCTCGGCCGAAAAAGCGGCAAATGAACCGCCAAGCGCCAGCGCGCCGGCGGACAGCATCATTGTTATTCTTTTCATGTCATTTCCCTTCCTAAAGTGAGCCTATCCACCACGGACAGACGGATGCCAGAACGTGACGGCCCTTTCGGCAAGCGCCACCACACCGTAGAACAGAGAACCTGCGAGCGCCGCAACCGCGATCTCCGCCCAGACCATATCGATGTTCATCCTGCCAACTTCCGTTGAAATGCGGAAGCCCATGCCAACGATAGGGGTGCCGAAAAACTCCGCAACAATTGCGCCGATAAGCGCCAGAGTCGAATTGATTTTCAATGCGTTGAAGATGAAAGGCGCGGCGGCGGGCAGGCGCAGCCGCGTCAGCGTCTGCCAGTAGTCGCTCGCATAAGTGCGCATCAGATCGCG
Organism: Salaquimonas sp.; assembly: GCA_022340185.1. Lineage (GTDB taxonomy): Bacteria > Pseudomonadota > Alphaproteobacteria > Rhizobiales > Rhizobiaceae > BOKV01. Next base: position 3,650 of record JAJDOK010000037.1, read on the forward strand.
CTCCATATGGCCGGTAGCGGCAAGCCCGGCAACAGCGTTGACCAGCATCGGGAAGAAGGTCATGACGACGACGACGGCAGCCTTGGACTGCCAGTCGAAGCCAAACCACATCACCATGATCGGTGCGATGCCGATCATGGGCAAGGCCGAGACGAGATTGCCGACCGGCAGCAGGCCGCGGCGCAGGAAATCGACACGGTCGGCAAGGATGGCGAATACAAAGCCGGACAGATTGCCGATGACATAGCCCGCGACGACGGCCTTCAAGAAGGTCTGGCGGAAATCGGCCCACAGTGTCGGTATCGATGAGACCAGGCGTGCCCAGATCGCGCTCGGCGGCGGCAACAATACCGCCTGGATCGAAAATCCGCGGACCAGGCCTTCCCACACCACAAGGACGGCGACGCCGAACAGCAGCGGCACAGCGACGAGGCGCGTGCGGTTGACGAGGCGGTTCGCGGACTTCAGCCGTACCAGCCATTCGTTGACAGCCCATGCGGCGAGCCAGAAGACAATGGCGCCGATGATGTAGACCTGGTTCATGCCGCCAGCATCCTCCTCGCCACGGCCTCACCCGACAGCCTTGCGCCACCGCAGGTCTGCATCAGCGGTCCGGCGAGCGCCTCGCCGGCAAACCAGATGCGGTCGCCCACCGGCTTCGACAGCACATCGCGCGCACCGGCAAAGCCCGGCCTTGCCGCAGCATAGGCGCCGCGCGTCCACGTCTCGGAACCCCAGCGTGTCATCGAACCCTTCGAGATCGCATCGCGGATGTTCGAACCGAAAATGCCGACCAGGATCTCGGTGGCAAAATGGACGCCTGCCTCCACGCCGGCACATTCGATTTCCCAGGCGAAATCACCGCCGATAAAGCCGACCACAAGATCGAGGTCGAAGGGATAGCACAGGAAAAAGATGTCCCGGTTCGAGCGGCTCTCGACCAGCACGTCGTCGAAGGCGTTCTTGCCGAGCGCATCACGCGAAATCGCAAGCGGGATCTTGGTGAGCAGCCCCATCGGCAGGTCCTCGATCGCCGCCTCGTGGTCCCAGGGCAGGTTCGGCGCAAAGCGCAGCATGCGGTTGACCAGCACGCCGGTTGAGGCCGTTACCAGCACCTTGCCGACACTTACGGTGCCCCTGGTGGTGACCAGTTCGACACCCGGCCCGCCCCAGCGGATTTCGCTTACCGGCGTCGACAGTGAAACCGGCACGTCGGCGCCCCAGCGGTGGACCAGCGCGCCGAAACCTTCCTTGGTGAAATAGTTCGGATCGAGGTCTGCCGCCTTGGCGAAATCGGCGATGGAAATCTCGTCGATGTCCTGGGCGAAATCCATCGGGCCGGCGAAGGTGGTCGTCGCATGACCGATGCGGTTTTCGATCATCAGTTCCGAGGCGCGGTCGGAATCGGATCGGTAGACCATCAGCAGTTCGGAGAAAGCGGAATCGGCTTCCTCCATTTCCTGCATCTGCGCCTTCGTCGCTGTATCACGGCCGAAATAGACCCGCTCGAGGCCCATGTCGTGGTGATACAGCGTCCAGCCCGCGGCGATCGCTTCGGGATAGAACGGGTTGCGGTCGGCGGCGTGCAGCCAGGCACAACCCTGGTCGAAGGGGATGCCGAAGGTATCGCTCTCGCTCCAGGCCCGACCACCGATACGGTCCATCGCTTCCAGCACAACAAAGGATTTGCCGGCTTTCGTAAATTCCTTGGCTGCCGCCAGACCCGCCGCGCCGGCGCCGACGATGGCAAAGTCATGGTCACTCATGGACGCGCTCCCATGTTGCGCAATGTGAGGCGCTCGCTCAGTCCCACGATCACGATCAGCGCCGTGGCGAGGAGAGAAGCCATCAACAGCGCCGACCAGATCTGGATCGTCTGGCCGTAATAGGAACCGATCAGCAGCTTGGAGCCGATGCCCGCCCGCGCGCCCGTCGGCAGTTCACCGACAATGGCGCCGACGAGGCTCGCGGCGATCGCGATCTTCATCGAGGCGAACAGGAACGGCAGGGAAGCCGGTACGCGCAGCTTCCAGAAGGTGACTGCACGGCCGGCATTGTAGGTGCGCATCAGGTCGAGCAGCAGGCCGTCCGGCGAACGCAGACCCTTCACCATGCCGACCACGACGGGGAAGAAGGACAGATAGGCCGAGATCAGCGCCTTGGGGATCAGCCCTTTGACGCCGATCGCCGCGAGCACGACGATCAGCATGGGGGCGATCGCGAGGATCGGGATCGTTTGCGACGCGATGATCCAGGGCATGAAGGAGCGTTCGAGCGTCGGCAGATGCACGATACCGACGGCGATCAGCACGCCGAGAACCGTGCCGAGCGCGAAACCCAAAACGGTGGAGGAGAGCGTCACTCCTGCGTCGTAGACCAGGCTGCGCCGGCTGGTCACCTTCACGCCGAAGGTCGCCTTCCAGAAGTTTTGTGCGATCTGGTGCGGCGCCGGCAGGATGGGCTTGGGCTGGTTCCAGGTCTGTTCGACGAACTCGGCCGTGGTGGGTTCGATCTTGGCGCGCTTGTTCATGTCGCGCTGCACCGGCGCGTTCATGAAGACCGCGCCGACATACCACACAATCATGATCACCACGACAATGGTGAGGACGGGGATAGTCTTGCCTTCGGTCAGCCAGCGCAAGGACATATCCTCATTCGTCATAGCTGTGGCCGGCGCGAAGGCCCTCGCGAACGCGGTGGGCTATGCCCAGGAATTCCGGCGACTCGCGGATGTCGAGCGGGCGTTCCCTCGGCAGGGTCGATTCAATGATGTCGGTCACCCGGCCGGGCCGCGGGCTCATCACCACGATGCGGGTAGAGAGATAGACGGCCTCGGGAATGGAATGGGTGACAAAACAGATCGTCTTGTTGGTGCGCTCCCACAATTCGAGAAGCTGTTCGTTGAGATGGTCGCGTACGATCTCGTCGAGCGCGCCGAAGGGTTCGTCCATCAGCAGGATATCGGCATCGAAGGAAAGCGCGCGGGCGATCGAGGCGCGCTGCTGCATGCCGCCCGACAATTGCCAGGGATATTTCTTCTCGAAGCCGGTCAGGTTGACGAGTTCGAGCGTGCGCGCGACGCGCTTTTTCCTTTCATCGGCCGAATAGCCCATGATCTCCAGCGGCAGGGCGACGTTCTTCTCGATGGTGCGCCAGGGATAGAGCGCGGCAGCCTGGAAGACATAGCCGTAGGCGCGCGCAAGGCGGGCATTTTCCGGACTCATGCCGTTGACGGAAATCTCGCCGGCGGTCGGCTGCTCCAGATCGGCGATGACGCGCAGCAGCGTGGTCTTGCCGCAGCCGGACGGGCCGATGAAGGAAACGAAATCACCCTTGCCGATGTCGAGATCGATGTTCGACAGCGCATGCACCGGTCCGTCATCTGTCTGGAAGGTGAGCGACAAGTCCTTCGCCGAAATCACCGACGGTTGCGCCGGTTTGCTTGACGGCTTTGCCGTGCGGGGCGATCTTGTCTTTGCGGCAACGGATTTGGCGGACTTGGTCATAATTTCACTTCCAGGCGCAGTGCTGCAGCATATTCGGTCAACACGGAGAAAAACCCATGCAGGAAACAGGCCAGAATCCGACTTGCCGGGTGGTGCGGGCGGAAAAAACCTTCGGCGGCAAGCAGGGCCTCGATTATCTTGAGGGCATCACCGCCGAAAGCGTTGGCGCTGGCGCCATCTGCATGCATGTGCTCACCATGCCGCCCGGCGCGCGCGCCAAGGCCCACAAGCATGACAGCCACGAGACGGCGATCTATGTGATCGATGGCGAGGCGCATATGTGGTACGGCGACAATCTGGAGCATCACCGCATCACGAAGGCTGGCGACATGGTCTATATGCCCGCCAACGTGCCGCACATGCCGGCCAATCTCTCCGACAAGCCCTGCACCTCCGTGATCGCGCGCACCGACCCGAATGAACAGGAAAGCGTTACCCTGCTGCCGGAACTCGACGCGATCGCCGACAAGGCCATCACCAAGATCCTGGCGGAAAGGGCCGGCAAGGACGCGGCCTGAGGTAACGAGTCCCGCTGCCATTCACACCCCGCTGGCCGGAATGCCGGTACGTTCGACCGGGCGCGGCGCGGTCAGTTCCTTCCAGGTCGAAAGCGCCTTGTTGACGGCGGTGAACGGCTCGCGGGCGACGAACTCGCCATGGCCTTCGGGCGCCGTGACCTTGCCATCTTCATAGGCGATGACGCCGCGGCTCAGCACGACGCGCGGCAGGCCCTTCACATGCTTGCCCTCGAAGACGTTATAGTCGATGGCTGATTCCTGGCTCCTAGCCGAGATGGTCTTTTCGGCCTCCGGGTCCCAGATCACGATGTCGGCGTCGGCGCCTTCGACGATGGCGCCCTTTTTCGGATAGCAATTGAGGATCTTGGCAATGTTGGTCGACGTGACCGCGACGAATTCGTTCATGGTCAGGCGGCCGGTATTGACGCCATAGGTCCACAGCATCGGCAGTCGGTCTTCCAGTCCGCCGGTGCCGTTAGGAATCTTGGTGAAGTCGCCGACGCCAGTGCGTTTCTGTTCGGTGGTGAAGGCGCAATGGTCGGTGGCGACGACCTGCAGCGACCCGGCCTGCAGCCCGGCCCACAGCGAATCCTGATGCTGCCTGTTGCGGAAGGGCGGGCTCATGACGCGGCGGGCGGAATGATCCCAGTCCTTGTCGAAATATTCGCTCTCGTCCAGCGTCAGATGCTGGATCAGCGGTTCGCCATAAACGCGCATGCCCTTCTGGCGGGCGCGGCGGATCGCTTCATGGCTCTGTTCGCAGGAGGTATGGACGACATAAAGCGGCACGCCGGCCATGTCGGCGATCATGATGGCGCGGTTGGTCGCCTCGCCTTCCACTTCCGGCGGGCGGGAATAGGCGTGACCCTCCGGCCCGTTATTGCCCTCGGCCATCAATTTCGCCTGCATTTCGGCGACGACGTCGCCGTTTTCGGCATGGACGAGCGGCAGCGCACCCAGTTCGGCGCAGCGATTGAAGGAAGCGAACAATTCGTCGTCATTGACCATCAGCGCGCCCTTGTAGGCGAGAAAATGCTTGAAGGTGTTGATGCCCTTCTCGTTGACCACGGTCTGCATCTCGTTGAAGACCTGCTCGCCCCACCAGGTGATCGCCATGTGGAAGGAGTAGTCGCAATGGGCCCGCTGGGACTTGTTGTCCCAGCGCTTGATCGCCTCGAGCGGCGATTCGCCCGGATTGGGCAGGCAGAAATCAACCACCATGGTGGTGCCGCCGGCAAGTGCTGCGCGCGTACCGGATTCGAAATCGTCGCTCGAATAGGTGCCCATGAACGGCATTTCGAGATGGACATGCGGGTCGATACCGCCCGGCATGACGTAGCAGCCCGTCGCGTCGATCTCGTGGTCGGCGTGCAGATCGTGGCCAATGCCGACGATCTTGTCGTGCTTGATCAGCACATCGGCCTTCCAGGTGCGGTCGGCGGTGACGATGGTTCCGTTCTTGATGACTTTGGACATCAGATTTTCCCCTTTGTATTCGTGGCAGCCAGCCCTGCGCGCTTAGCGCTTCGGTCGTTCGTCGTTTTCGCCGCTCCACCGGAGCGGCTCACGCGCTCAAGCGCGCCACTCCTCACTCCACAATCTCCGCCGTCTCGAGCACCGCATGCATGAGGACGTCGGCGCCGGCGGCAGCCCATTCCTTGGA
>JAJDOK010000089.1 GCA_022340185.1 Salaquimonas sp.
GAACGTCAAGGAATGTCAATCAACAGGAAAAGTCGAAAAGCTATATATTACAACAAGAAAAAACCATTTGGGGATGCTCCGGGAATCTAGAGGCTAGCTAATCCTTAGCCCTCCGAAGGCAGAGGTCACAGGTTCGAATCCTGTCGGGTGCGCCAATCTTTTCAACATGTTGCGCCTTTCTGGCCCTTGCACTATTTCGCCAGGGTGACACCAGGGTAACACAAATCTCGAGTTTGGAGAGGTATTGAAGCCATCCTCCCTAAACAGAGATTGATCATGTCAGCTTCGCTTCCTCATCTCGGTCGTTCAGTTTTATCGCGCCGCTGCCTAAAAGCCGACATCCTCAATACGCAACCTCATGGCTGAATAGGGCGTCAATCGGTCGTTCGCTGCACTCTCGACCAACGTGCAAAATGTGCCACAAGCAGACGTTTGCAAGCTGGTGTTAGCTGTTTTTGGTGTCAAAAAGAATTTGCTTATGGTGCGATCGTGGCGTCCTTCTTCGGGCGAATGAACCGGCCCAATATGAAGGGCGCGATAAAACCGAGAATGACCAATACCCAGATCGTAATAGCGAGCGGCGAGCCCCACAGGATGTTGAGGTCGCCGTCGGAAATGGTCAGCGCGCGGCGCAAATTCTTTTCCATCTCGTTGCCGAGCAGGATACCGAGGATCACCGGCACCAGCGGCACGTCGAGCTTGCGCAGCACATAGCCGAGCACGCCGAACGCCACCATGACCAGCAGGTCGAAGGTCGAGCCGGAAATGCCGTATATCCCGACGAAGGAGATCATCGCGACCGCCGGCATCAGATATTTGCTCGGCACCTGCAATACGCGCACGAACAGGCTGACCAGTGGAACGTTCAACAGCAACAGCATGATGTTGCCGATGAACAGGGCGGCGATCAGCCCCCAGACCACGTCGGCGTGCTGGGTAAACAGGAGTGGGCCCGGCGTGATGTTCAGTGTGAGCAGCAGCGCCAGCAGCACCGCCGTTGTGCCGGATCCCGGAACGCCGAGCGCCAGCATCGGCACCAGCGCGCCGCCGGCGGCGCTGTTATTGCCCGCCTCCGGCGCGGCGACGCCGCGCGGATCGCCTTTGCCGAATGTGTCGTCCTTGTTGTTAATCTTCTTTTCCAGCGTGTAGGCGAGGAACGAACCGAGCGAGGCGCCGGCGCCTGGCAGCACGCCGGCCAGAAAACCGATCACCGTGCTTCGCGCCATGGCGCCGGTCGACTGCCTGAGCATCGACAATGGCGCGGTAATGCGGCCGAGCTTGGTGTCGCGGCCCTCCGGCCTAGTGTCGTGACTGTGCTCGAGGAACAGGAACACTTCGGAGATGGCGAACAGGCCGACAATGGCAATCAGGAAGTTGATGCCGTCGTAAAGATGGATATCGCCGAAGGTCAGCCGCGGCACGCCGGTCTGGTGGTCGACGCCGATCATCGCGATGCCGATGCCCAGCGCCGCGGCGATCACGGCCTTGGCCTGATTGCGTGCTGCGACACCCCCGAGTGTTGCAAAGGCAAGAGTGAAAAGCGCGAAATACTCCGCCGGGCCAAATAGCAGCGCCAGCTTGACGAGCTGCGGTGCGAGGAAGACCAGTCCCCAGGTGGCGAAGAAGGCGCCGACGAAGGAGGCAATGCCCGAAAGCGCCAGCGCTTCGCCGGCCTGGCCTTTCTTCGTCATCGGATAGCCGTCAAGCGTCGTCATCAGCGCTGGCTCATCGCCCGGAATGTTGAGCAGGATCGAGGAGATCCGCCCGCCATACATGGCACCATAATAGACGGAGGTCAGCAGGATGAGCGCCGGCGTCGCCGACAGGCCGAGCGTGAAGGCAAGTGGGATGAGGATGGCGACGCCATTTGATGGGCCTAGGCCCGGCAGCGCGCCGATCATCGTACCGAGCAGGCAGCCGATCAGCGCCAGTCCCAGATTCTCGAAGGTAAGGGCAACGGCAAATCCGTCGGCGAGGTGGGTAAACGCGTCCATGTCAGAACCCCCAGGGACCGACGGCGAGCGAAAGTTTCAGCACCAGCCGGAAGATGACGAAAATGCCGACCGCGATGGTAACGCCAGCTATGGCGGCCCCGGCCGGGTGGGCGCCGAGGCGCCAGCTCAACAAGCCGGCGGCAAAGGCGGTGGAAATGGTAAAGCCGAACTCGGGCAGCGCGTAGGTATAGGCTATCATCACCGCCACGGCGAAGATGATTTCCAACAATTTGCCGAGGGCAGGCCAGTTCGGCTCCGGGTCCGGCCGCAGGATCGGATAGATGCCGGCGAGCGCCAGCACGATGCCGATGACCACCGGAAAGGCGCGTGGGCCCATCGGATCGGACATGAAGCCGATCTGGGTCTGCATGGCATAGAAAATATAGAAGGCTGCGAGCGCCAAGCAGGCGCCGCCCAATAACCGGTCGCTCATCATCCCCTCCCGTTTGCCCGTCGGGGCCGTATCTCCATCAAGCCCTTTTGGCATCGAGGCCGGACGGCATATGCCACCCGGCCCCGCGCATTCAGCAGTCTAAACTACTTACTTCAGAATGCCGATCTCGCGGCTAAGCGCGGCAGTGTCTTCTACCTGCTTCTTGACGAAGGCCTGGAAATCGGCGCCGGACTTGGCGAGCGGCATCAGGCCGTTCTTCGCCATGATGCCCTTCCATTCATCGCTGTCATAGACCTTCTTGATCGCATCCGACCAGAAGTTGTAGGCGTCGTCGCCCATATTGCCGGGGCCGTAGAAGCCGCGCCAATTGGCGCCGACGGCATCGATGCCCTGCTCCTTGGCGGTCGGAATGTCGCTGAAACCGGCGCCTGGTAGGCGATCTTCCGACAGAACGGCGAGGATCTTGATATCGCCGGAATCGGCGAAACCCTTGGCCTCGGAAATGTCGCCGCTGAAGGCCTGGACATGGCCGCCCAGAAGCTGGGTAACAGCCTCGCCGCCACCCTCAAAGGCAACATATTTGATCGATTTCACGTCATTGATGCCGGCCGCCTTGGCCGCGATCAGGATCTTGAGATGATCCCAGCCGCCAACGGCCGAGCCGCCGGCGAAGGCAACCGAACCGGGATCGTTCTTGATCTTGTCGAACAGTTCGCCAAGCGAATTGACCGGCGAGTCCTTGGCAACGGCGATAACGCCGTAATCGGCGCCGATGGTCGCGAGCCAGCGGACCTGGTCCATGTTGGCACCGGGATAGGCGCCCTGCGCTAGGCGCGTCGTGGTGGCCGAGGACGCGGCGACGATCAGGTTGGTGTCCTTGTCATGCTTGGCGACCACCTCAGCATAGGCGACGCCGCCTCCACCGCCCGAAAGGTTGATGACCTGGACGGGATCCGGCACGATTTTGAGGTCGTAAAGGGTCTTGCCGACCTGGCGGCAGGTGAAGTCCCAGCCACCACCGGCGCCGGCGGGCGCGATGCACTGGGAACTGGTGACATCGAATGCCGATGCCGGGGCTGCGAAGGTCAGGGCATAAAGGAGTAGCGCGGCTCCCGCCGCGGCGAGCTTGTTCATCGAATTCCTCCCATGGTTTCCGCCGCACGGGTTTCGTGCGAAGGTCGGGCGATGATAGGCGCAAAAGCTGTCATTAGGCTGTCATTGCGCGGGAGGAGACGGATTGCGCATTCTTGTCGTCGAGGATGCCGAGGACGTGGCCGATGCGATCGGGTCGCATTTCGTGCGCCAGGGCCATGTCTGCGACCATGCGGCAAGCCTGGCGGACGCCGAACATTTCCTGCGCGTCGGCGATTATGATCTCGTCATCCTCGACATCAACCTGCCAGACGGGTCGGGGCTGAAATTCCTGCGCGACCTGCGCGGCGCCAAGAACGATGTGCCCGTGCTGGTCCTGACCGCGCGCATACAGGTCGACGACAAGGTGGACGCGCTCGATTTCGGCGCCGACGACTATCTGGTCAAGCCGTTCGACCTGCGCGAACTCGGGGCGCGGGCACGCGCGATCACCCGGCGCCAGCACGGGGTGAGCGAGGCGGCGCTCGAAGCGGGCAATCTGTGCTGCAACCTCGCGGCGCGCACGGTCACCGTCGGCGGCGAGGAGATCGAACTGACGCGGCGCGAATTCATCCTGCTCGAAGCCTTCGTCGAGAACATCAACCGCGTGCTGCAAAAGGACGAATTACATTCGCGTCTGTTCGGGCTGACGGGCGAAGCGGGGCTCAACGCGGTCGAACTCTACGTGGCGCGGCTGCGGCGCAAGCTCATCGCCGCGGATGTCGAGATAAAGACTTTGCGCGGTCTCGGCTACCAGGCCGTGGTCAAGCCGATGGCGACGCAATGAACGCCCCGCTTGCCGCCACGCGGCCGGGCCAGTCGGTCGCCTTTCGCCTCGGCATCGCCATGATGGTGATCCTGGTCGTGGTCGTCACCGGTACAATCGTCGCGGCCGGCCGCTACGGCCAGCGGGCCGCCGACGAGACCTTCGACCGGCTCTTGCGCGGCGCGGCGCTGCAGATCGCCGAGCGCATCACCGTCAATGAGGGCGCCACCGATGTCGATTTGCCCGTCTCGGCGTTCGAACTTCTATCTCTAGCCCGGTCCGACCGGGTGTTCTACCGGATCGTCCGTCCGGACGGCAAAACGCTGACCGGCTATGACGACCTGCCGCTGCCGGCAGGCGGCGGCGACGGCATCTATGACGCCACCTACAAGGGCGTGCCGATCCGGGCCATTCGCCTGACGCGGCGACTGGCGGAGCGCTCGCTCAGCGGGGCGGTGGGCATCATCGTGGCGCAAACCATCGAGGAACGGGCGGCACTGGCGCAGTCCATCACCACGCAGGCGGTGATGATCATCGCCGGCGCCGGGGTGGCGCTCCTGTTTCTGGCGATGATCGTGGTGCGGTTCGCGCTCAGGCCGCTGGCGCGGGTCGAGCGGGCGATGCTCGATCGTGACGTGCGCGACCTGTCGCCAATCAACGTGCCCGCGCCGGCCGAAGTCTCGATCTTGGTCGAGGCGATCAACCGTTTCATGCGGCGGCTCGACCTCAGGATCGAGGGAATGCAGAACCTAGTCGCGGACGCCGCCCATCAGCTCAGAACGCCGATCACGGCGATGCGGGCGCAGGCGCAGCTGGCGCTCGACGAACACGACACGCAAAAGCTTGAACGGCTGCACCGCCGCATCTACCAACGCAGCGTCGGCCTCGGACGGCTGACCGACCAATTGCTGAGCCGGGCACTGATTGCCCATCGCGCCGATTCCGAGGCGCTCGAAACGCTCGATCTCAGGCGCGTGGCGATCGAGACCGAGCGCGAGGTCAGGGCGGGATTGGGCGATCCCCTCGACCTGCGGCTTCCTGGCGACGAAGTGCTGGTCAAGGGCGATTTCGTCAGCCTCAGGGAGGCGATCAAGAATTTGGTCAACAATGCCGTCAAGCACGGCAAGGCGCCGGTCAGCCTCATCGTCACCGAACCGCGGGACGGCAGGGCGGCGGTGCTGGTGCACGACGCGGGCGACGGCATTCCCGAGGCCGCCGCCGCGCAGATCGGCCGGCGCTTTTCGGCCAACGGCATCAGCCCAGACAGCGCCGGGCTCGGTCTTTCCATCGTCGCGGCGGTGGTCACTTCGCATGGCGCGAAGCTCGTCATGCGGCATGGCGCGGAAGGCGGCTTCGAGATCGGCCTCGACATGGCGGCGGTCGATAAATGAGGATCGCGCTGGCAATCCTCATCCTTGCCATATTCGGCGCCCCGGCCGGGGCGACCGAGACCGATCTCGCTGCGCCCGGCACCGAGACGAAACGCCTGGTAATCGAGAGTTCAACCGATCTTTCGATCTTCGCGCCGATCGTCGCGGCGTTCCAGAAACTGCGTCCGGACATCGCGGTCACCTATCGCGAACTGACCACAAACGAACTGAACGGGCATGTGGCCAGGGCCTGCAATGGCGGCACCTTCGTCGCCGATCTCGTCGTCAGTTCGTCGATCGACCAGCAACTCAAACTGGTCAATGACGGCTGCGCGCTGCGCATGGACGGCGAGGTCGGTGCGGCCCTGCCCGATTGGGCAAAATGGCGCAACGAATTGTTCGGCTTCACCTTCGAGCCGGCGGTGATGGTCTACAACCGCGCCTTCTTCGCCAGCCGTGAAGTGCCGCAGAGCCGTTTCGACCTGATCGACATCCTGCGCGAAGGCGACACCTTCCGAGGCCGGATCGGCACTTATGACATCGAGACCTCCGGCGTCGGCTATCTGTTCGCCTTCGAGGACGCGGTGCAGGCGAGCACCTGGGGGCGGCTGGTCGAAAGCCTCGGGCGCAATGACATGCAATTGTTCTGCTGCACGGCCGATATCCTCGACCGCGTCGCCGACGGAAGGCTGCTGGTCGGCTACAATGTCCTGGGTTCCTATGCGCTGGAACGCATCGCCAGCGACAAGCGGCTCGGCGTGATCGTGCCGAGCGACTACACGCTGATCATGGCGCGCGCCGGCTTTATCTCCAGAAATGCCCGTCAAACTGCCCTGGCGCGCGACTTCCTCGTCTTTCTGTTGTCGGAACAGGGACGAAAAATCCTCGCCAGCAAATCGCAACTTCTGTCGCCGAATGGCGGGTCGGAAGAGTTGGCGAAACTGGTGGGGCTGGATTCACGCAGCGAACAGGCGCTGCGACCGATCCCGCTCACCCCGGCCCTGCTGGTTGGGCTGGATAGCCGCAAGCGCCGGATATTCCTGCGGCAATGGCGGGCCGCACTACAGAAATGAAACCGGCCTATGCGTCCGCAGTGGCCGTTCCGGGTCATAGTTTCCGCCATAACCCAAAATTGACTGATCTGTTTGCGACACTCTGGCGAGGTCCGCTTTCCGGATATTGCATCGCAACAGCGACTAGTTTCGGCGGACGGCAGGTCTGGGCGGAAAGCAATGGCGCACGTTGCGTAGGTGAATGATCGCCTCAGTCGGTTGACGTCCGCTAAGCCGACTGTCTACTTCCGGCCCCTAACGCGTGACGTGCCTCCCGATTTTCGGAGCGTTTTGAACTGGAATTTTCCAATTATGATCCCTTTGACGGGAGTAGGAGAGTTCCATGAAGAAGTCGAAGTTCTCGGAGGCACAAATCGCCTTCATTCTGCGCCAGGCCGATGAGGGAACGCCGGTTGCCGAGGTCTGCCGCAAGGCGGGTATCAGCGACGCAACATTCTACAACTGGCGCAAGCGATACGGCGGGTTGACGCCGTCCGAGGTCAAGCGGATGCGCCAGCTGGAGGACGAGAACAATCGGCTGAAGAAGCTGGTTGCCGATCTGTCGCTCGATCGAGCCATGCTGCAGGACGTCTTGTCAAAAAAGCTCTGAAGCCTGCTCGGCGCCGCCGGCTTGTCGATGAGGTTCGTGAAGACTGGAAGGTATCGATCCGTCGTGCCTGTGCCTGCCTTCGGATCGATACCTCGCTCTATCACTACAAGTCGAAGCGCGGCGATCAGGCTGCACTGAAGGCCAGGATCAAGGAGATCGCGGCAACGCGGGTGCGCTACGGCTACCGGCGTGTCCATGTCCTGCTGCGCCGGGAGGGTTGGCCTGTGAATGCCAAGCGAATCTATCGCCTTTACAGGGAGATGGGGCTGCAACTGAGGAACAAGACGCCGAAGCGGCGCGTGAAGGCGAAGCTGCGTGCAGACAGGATGGAGGCCGTGCATTCCAATGATGTCTGGGCCATGGATTTTGTCCATGACCAGCTGGCGACGGGCCGCAAGATCCGGGTACTGACGGTCGTTGACACCTTCTCGCGCTTTTCGCCGGCGATCGACCCGCGGTTCAGCTATCGAGGCGAGGATGTGGTGCAAACGCTTGAACGGGTTTGCCGATCGGTCGGCTATCCGAAGACGATCCGGGTCGACCAGGGATCGGAGTTCATCTCCCGTGACCTCGACCTGTGGGCCTACCAGCGTGGCGTTGAGCTCGACTTCTCGCGCCCAGGCAAGCCCACGGATAATGCCTACATCGAGTCGTTCAACGGCAAGTTCAAGACCGAGTGTCTTCTGTAGTCGGGGCTTCGGTGTCAAGCTCTTCGTCGATCCCCGGTCCGTCTGGGGTCATGCTTCTGTTCGCGGTCGGCAGTTGCGCGCCGCAGGATGGGGGTCGAAGGTGAGGCGGACCACGCTAAACGGCGGGCTTGCATTATGCGCGCAAGAACAGCACCAGGCACTCGGACGGCCTTCGCCTCATCCCCGTCCCTGACGGGACCTCGGATCGATTGGGGGGCTACCCCTTTCGAAGCTCGTGATCAGTTCATGCCGGCGCTCCCCAACGGAACGGGGTGGCGTCGCGCCACATCCGATGCATGACGACAG
>JAJDOK010000066.1 GCA_022340185.1 Salaquimonas sp.
AAATAGGCGATTGCGCCATCCGGCGAGAAACAGATTGAATTGGGGATCGATATGCCGGGATACAGTTTCCGCAATTCGCCCTTGAAGAACCAGTAGATCGCGCCGGCGCCTTGTTCATGCGCCTTACCCATCGTGCCGATCCAAAGCGCACCGCAGGGGTGGACCCGTCCGTCATTGGAGCGGGTCGCCTCATTGTCGGCCTCCAGCGGCTTGATCAGGCGGAACGCGCCGCAATCGGTTTCGCGCGCATAAAGACCGTCTTCCGTGGCGATAAGCTGGTGGCGGTCGTCGATGCGCGCCAGGACGCTCGCCATGAACGGCAGTTCCTGCACGTCCAGCTTCGCTTCGCCGAACTGCCAGGAAAAAAGCTTGCGCCCGACAATATCGAACCACCACAGCGTATCGCTGTGCGGATCGTAGCTTGGTCCCTCGCCCAGTTCGCAGGCGATGTCGCAAAGTACCGAAACGCTCATGCCACTCCTCCTCGATTACCACCAGGTTAGTTTCGATCAGGTGCGTCCCCTAAGTACGGCCATCCAGATGACGGGCCTGACGCAATGCCGGGAACAGCCACGCCCACAGACCGGCCACCGCAACTGCACCTGCTCCGCCGAGCACGACGGCCGGCACCGCACCGATCAGCCACGCCATGGTGCCGGCGCGGAACACGCCCAGTTCGTTGGAAGCGCCGACGAACACCATGTTGATCGCGTTGACCCGTCCGCGCAGCCGGTCCGGCGTCCACAGCTGGATCAGTGTTTCGCGGATATAGACGCTGACCATGTCGGCAGCGCCCGCCAGCGCCAGCATCACGATCGACAGCCAGGCGAGCGTCGAGATGCCGAAGACCAGATTGGCGAGGCCGAAAACGGCGACGCAAAAGAACATGATCAGCCCGGCATGGTCGCGTATCTTGCCACCCGACAGCCACAGCGCCATCGCCACCGCGCCCACACCCGGCGAAGCACGCAACAGGCCGAGCCCCGTCGGCCCCAGTTCCAGGATATCGCGGGCGAAGACCGGCAGCAGCGCCACCACGCCGCCAAGCAGCACGACGAACAGGTCGAGCGAGATCGCTCCCAGCACCACCTTTTCACGCCATACATAGCCGAAACCGGCCAGCAGTGTTTCGAGCGTCACCCGCTCCGTCTCGGCGTGTTGTGCGGGTTTGGGAATCGACAGCGCCAGAACGCCAGCCACAAGCATCAGCATGACCGAGATCATGTAGGGTGCGGCGGCCGAAAACCCGTAGAGCAGCCCGCCTGTCGCCGGCCCAACAATGGTGGCGGTCTGCCAGGCAGAGGAATTCCAGGCGACCGCATTGGCGAAGTCGCGTGGGGGAACGACATTGGCAAGCAGCGCCGAGGATGCGGGTGAGAAGAAGGCGCGGGAGATCCCGAAGAAGACGAGGAGGATGAAAACCGGCAGCACGGTGGTGAGTCCCGCAAGCGTCAGCCAGACCAGCACGCCGGCACAGATCGCTTCTGCCAGCGACGCCAGCCCCATGATCATGCGCCGGCCGAACCTGTCAGCCACCGACCCCGTCACCAGCACCAGCAGCAGGGCCGGGGCGAATTCGATCAGACCGACCAGGCCGAGATCCAGCGGATCACGCGTCAAGTCGTAGATCTGCCAGCCGACCGCCACCGAGACGACATTGGCCGAAAAGGTGGTCATGAAGCGCGCCAGCCAGTAGCGCAGATAGGCGGTGTGCCGGAACGCGGCGAAGCGGTCGACCTCTTCCGGCCCTTGCTCGCCAGCGGGCGTGTCAGATGCAGTCATGTGGCGTTGTCTTCCCGGGCAGCGAAACGCCCGGCCGCGTCGCGGAAGGCCTTCGTCATGATCGAAACAGAATTGTGCCGGTCACCGCTACAGCAAGCCCGGCAATCGTTCTACAGTTTTCTGAGCTCTATTCACCAGCCTGGGTCTGGATCACCAGTTCATGCGGCCGCGCGCCCGCCTTCCATGCGCCGTCGGCAAGGGCACGCACCGCCTCGACGCGTTGCGCCGCCAGCCTGTCCCCGGCTGCATTCGGATAGAGAATTCGCAGGACTGCCGGTCTGCGTTCCAGGCGCACGATCAGCCGGGCGAGCGAGTTGAGCGCGTCGGGTGCAAGCCGGGCCGTGTCATGCTCGAAAGAATCCGGCCCCAGCCTGAAATCGATGAACGGCAGGGACGCCGCGCCGAAATCGACATGCGCCACGTGCCCGCGCCTGAGCGCGAGACGTTGCGACACCGGCGTCGTCGAGACATAGCCGGGCGGTAGGGTCGGCTGCTTCAGGTCGACCTCGACCTCCTGTCCGCTCCTGTCCCGGCCTGTCATGGCGCAGGCGAGATCGTAAAACCCGTTTCGCCGGCTCAGCACCGAGACCTCGCCGTCGAGCGCGAGTTCCACCCCGGCGATCCCTGGTTCATCGCTCTGGCGGAACCCGTCGTGATTGATGTCCTTGAAGACCGTCCCCGTGACGGCGGTACAATCGAACACCGCCTCCTCGTCGCGTATCAGCCTGGCCGTCGCGACATCGGAAAGTATCGCCCCGGTGACGGGATCGCGTGTAAAGCCTTCCGTATCGTACCTGCCGTCCGCCATGACCGGTCCGGCAACAAGATCGAAACCGACGGTAGTGTCCTGCGCGGCCTCGCTCCACGCCAGCCAGTTTCCGTCCGCGACCGGCTCGTTGAGCACGCCGGCAACCATTCCGGTGCCGGGCAGATAGGAAAACCCTTCCGGAATATGCACGACAATATCGGCCCGCCGATCACCGGGTCCATACGTTCCGGAAAACGCCATTTCATAGGCAACCTTTTCCCCCGGCCCAAACACCGGCCGGTCAGCCTTGAGCGTCAATCTCATCGGAAGCGGATTCTGCGGGGCGGGTAGGACGGTTGTGACACGCGCGCTAGCCGGTGCACCGGATGGTTGCGGTCCTGTTGTCGACAGCTCGCGAACAGCAATGGCGTTTGAACGTTTGCCTCCGGGTGCTCTTGTGCGCAGTGTCAGATCGGCCCTCACCGCTTCGCCGCGCCGCAATCCTGCACCCGAGGTCAGGATGTCCTGGTCTTTCGCACCGTCGTAAAACGGATTGGCGTTTGCACCGAAATCCTCCGGCGCCGCGACGATGGCGAGTGACACGACGCGGAAGTTCCTTTCGCCGAATTCGGAAACCAGGTCGTCCTGGATCGATAATCCGCCGATATCCTTTTCTCCCGCGCGCGCGCCCAGCCGGTAAGTAATGCGCGACCAGCCATCGGGTTCTCCGACCGGCCCGAAAACGATGCGTTTTTCGGCCGTCAGATGCTTGCCGGCAGGTG
Organism: Salaquimonas sp.; assembly: GCA_022340185.1. Taxonomy (GTDB): domain Bacteria; phylum Pseudomonadota; class Alphaproteobacteria; order Rhizobiales; family Rhizobiaceae; genus BOKV01. Next base: position 3,313 of record JAJDOK010000066.1, read on the forward strand.
CAATGCCGGTTTTCGTATTCGGCGATATGGGCGAACGCGCCTCGACCGGACCGGTCAACTGTTGCGCCAGCGCCCGAACCTGCGGCGTAAAGGCAAATCCGCCGGCATTTGCGATAGCATGGAAGCGAATGCCGAGTTCAGCACTGGCGCCCGGCGCGAGCCTTGCTCCGCCTGACAGCATCTGCATGTCCGACCTGCCGTCGAAGGATGGATTGGCCTTTGCGCCGTTAAACCCTCTTGCATCAAGCCACGGACCGGCCATGATCCGCGCGCGCGGCAAGACAGCGTTCAGGTCTTCGTCGAACTGCAAACCGCTCAGCGTCAGCGTGCCGCCGTTTTTCGCGGTTAGCAAGTAGTCGACATCGTAAAGACCCGGAAAGGCCTGGCGCGCCGAGACCGGGCCGAATGAGACTTGCAGCGCCGCCACACCTTTCGATACGCCGACCACCTGTCTGCTGACCGGCGAGGCAATCGGCGAACCCTTGTAGCTTGCCTGTACTGTCGCCTCGCTCACGATTGCCGCCCGCGCCTCCGGTACGGACCCCGCCGCAACGGTGACCAACATCGCCATCCGCGTACAGTCGCGTATCCATTTCGAGCCGCACAGAGGCATCGCCCCGCCCTGAAACCCGTTTCGCCTATTGCGCGTCGAATTCCTCCTGGGTCACCTGATGCGTGTAGATGAAGGTCACGATGCCGCCGACCCCCAGCGTGTCGAATACCGCGTCGTCGCCTTTCACGTCCTCATTGGCGCCGAACACCGCCGGCGTTGTCTCGGTAAGGTTCCACTGACCTGCCCCGTTGCCGAGCGGGCCGGTATAGGTCGAGGAATCGAAGGTCTGTTCATACGCCTGGCCGGTTCCGTGGTGGTCGACGATGTGAATGTCCGACAGCGCCACATTGCCGGTATTGTGCACCACATATCGGTAGACGATCAGGTCGCCCACATCGGCCGAACCTTCCGTCCCGCCATCCTCGGCAAAGGTAAAGCTGCTCGTGATCTCGAGCGCCGGCGTGGCAGCGATCGTGTCGCGGCGCTCGGCCTGGGCGACCTCGATCGCGCCGCCTTCCGCGTTAGCCGACCACAGGCTGGCCACGCCGTTTTCAACGCCCGCCGCCGAATAGACATTGTCGGCGCTCAGTGTATAGACCAGTTTGAAGTCGCGGGTTTCACCCGGCGCCAGGGTCACGGTAGCCTCCGATTCCTCCGCCGGCATTGCATCTTGTTGTTGTTGTCCCGCGAAGCTCAGCGAATCGAGTTTCGGCGCCACTCCGGAAAGCGTGACATTGCCCTGATTGGTGACCCTGATGGTATAGGTCAGCGTATCGCCCGGTCCGACCTCATCACCACCGGCCGCCTTTGTGTCGAAATCGACCGACAGCACTGCAACTTCCAGGGCACGCCGCACCGGTGCAAATGGCACGGAAACCGCACCCTCCGGCGAGGTTACTTCGCCGCCATTGAACAGACCCGCCGCGACAGCCTGGTTGACCAGATCCGCCCACGCCGGCGAGCCGGATGCCAACACGCCTGCAAACGCAAGAATGGCGGGAACCATTCGCCCTCGCCGCGCCCTTGCCGTGTTTGATACATCACTCGCTGCGCGCATGATCATCCCTCCGCCTGTGTCCCAATGGTGTTGTTCCCCGTTTATCCGGATTTGCGACAGACTAGGATTACCGGTCGCGAATGTCATCAGTTCTGCTACCCCGCGTATCATGCCCAAAATCCCGATGAAGATGGTCAACGAAAGGTGAATCGCCGCCCGCGCTACCAAAATTGCCGGTGATCAGCGCATTTGGTCGCCGAACAATGGTCCGCAGGCGGCTGTTCGACCTGCTCCAGACCAGTAATTGGAACTACGTATAAAACTTTACCGATCCGGTTTCCCGCCTGTTTGAATCTCTTGGCTTATCTTGCGTGGGAGGGGTGACGTCGGCTTGGCCGGACGGCCTTGGGACGCAAATGGGTGTGCAGATGCACGATCGACAACCGCCGAGGATGTACAAGCTTGCGCTCGTCACGATCATCGTGGCGATCATCTCGCTTTGGCAGCAGACACTGTCTATCTACAATCAGAACGGCTTGTCGCTCCCCAATTTCACCACCAGCAACCTGATCTCCATGGGTTGCACCATGTTCATGGTGATTGCGGTCAGCATCCTGCTCTGGCGCAATTTGCAGGAGGTCAAGCGGGCGAGCAGGCTCGCCTTCATCGACGAATTGACGGGCTTGCCCAATCGCCGCCGTTTCGATGCGCGCCTCCAGGAAAGGGTGCGCCAGCTGAAACGCACCGGCGAGAGCTTTGGTCTGCTCTATCTCGACCTCGACAAGTTCAAGAGCATCAATGACAGCTATGGCCACGAAGCCGGCGACGTGGTTGTCCGCCAGTTCGCCCAGCGCGCGCAGGCCGTCATCGGACCAGATGATTTGCTCGCCCGCCTGTCGGGTGATGAATTCGCGATTATCCTGGATTCCGCCATCAGTCATCAGGACCTGGAGCAGGCGGCCGAGCGTATCTTCCACACGATGGGCGAACCCATCCATGCCAACGCCAATCTGATTTATACCGGCGTATCGATCGGTGCCACGCTCGCAGATCGAACGAACATGGGCGCCGTGGATATTCTGCGCCATGCCGACTTCGCCCTCCTCCAGGCCAAGGAGAACGGGCGCAACAATCTTCAGATATTCGATCCTTCCATGGCCGAACGCGTTCTGATCCGTGGCGTGCTCGAAAACGATCTGCGCGAGGCGATCATCAGCCAGCGCTTCCAGATTCGCTATCAGCCCCTGATATCGCAGGCCGACAACAAGGTGATCGGAGTCGAGGCGCTGGTACGATGGATTCACCCCACGCGCGGGCCGATCGCGCCTTCCGTCTTTATTCCCATTGCCGAGGACCTCGGTCTCATCGACCGTCTCGGAGAGATCGTGCTGCGCCGCGCCTGCACGGAAATTCGGGATTTCGGCCCGGTCAGGCTCGCCGTCAACATCTCGCCCAGCCAGTTCGTGCAGGATGGTTTCGTGGATCGCGTGAAAAGGATCCTCGAGGAGACCGGCTTCGACCCCAATCATCTGGAGCTGGAGATCACCGAAGGCGTCTTCGTCGACGCACCGGAGAAGACGGCGCGGATCGTGCACCAGTTCCGTGCGCTCGGCGTGCGCATTGCACTGGATGATTTCGGCACCGGTTACTCCTCGATGTACTATCTGCGCGACCATGCGCTCGACCGGATCAAGATCGACCGCGCCTTCGTCAGCGATATCGGCAATTCGGTTCGCTCGATGAATCTGGTTTCGAAGCTGATCGATCTGGGCGGTTCGCTTGGGCTCAACGTCACCGTCGAGGGCGTGGAAACCGAGGATCAGTTGAATCTTCTGTCCGACAGTGGCTGCGAAATGCAGGGATTCCTGTTCTCGCATCCCGTCTCGCTCGACCAGCTGCGCGACTATTGCGCCGACGACATGACACCTAGCTTCGCCCAGCCAGAGGAACGCAGAGCGGCCGGCTGAACGGCCAGCCCTGTGCGAAAATCTCAAATCGTGGTGCGCAGTCGGTGACCGGGTGCGTGGGCGAGCCGCACAAAAGTGATCGGCATTTTCTCGCTCCAGGTTATGCGCTGGATGACGAGAATGGCATCACCTTCATGCGCCTCCAGCAATTGCGCCTCGGCCTCGGTCGTATTTTCCGCGCCGAAGGTGATGTCGCCATGCGTGAAGGGCGCATTGCGCACCAGCCATTCATTGGTGCTCACATGTTCGAAGCTTTCCTTCATCACATCGGGGACGGCGACCTGATTGACCCAGCGGTCCTCGTAGATGAATGGGTGGTCGTCGGCGAAATGCAGGCTGCGCAGATGCAGCAGTTTTTTCACGCCTGACCCCAACTTGCTCGCGACCAGTTCGGGCGGCTTTGCAGTCTCGCGTTCGATAACCGCGTGACGATAGCTCGCGCCACGCTTTTCCACCTCGATACGCGTTACCGGAATTTCCAGCGTCGCCTTGCGCACCGGATGAAGCGCCACCCGCGTACCCGCCTTGCGTCGGCGTTCGACCAGCCCTTCCTCAGCCAGATCACGCAGTGCCCTGTTGACGGTTGCCCGTGCGCATCCGAATTTCTTCGCCAGCACCATCTCGCCGGGGATGAGCGCACCTGGCTCCCAGTAGCGCGCGCGGATGCGCCGCAGGATTTCCGCGCGTACCACCTGCCAGGTTGGTTGACCATGCACGGTAGCCAGTGGCGATGCCTCGTTCAAAGCCGTTTCTCCAAAGCCGACATCGTTTTGCGATACGCTTCGATAATCGGTGCCCGGTGAATGTGGCGGCCCTGCCTGACAACATGGCGACCTGCCGCCCACACTTCCTTCACCATTGCGCTGTCGCCGGCAAACAGGAAGGCATCGAGCACGCCATCTCCCCGTTTACCCACAAGATCGATCGCCCCGTGGTCCGAAAACCCATCGAGCGCGACGAGGTCGGCAAGCATGCCCGGCGCGATCACACCTGCTTCACGCCCGGTCGCCTGTGCCCCCCCTTTTGCCGATTCCTCGTAAAGCAGACGCCCGGTCGAGCATCCCTCCCCGGCCAGCACCGCGCGGGCATGGTCGCGCAGGCGCTGCGAATATTCGAGCGTGCGCAATTCTTCCGTCAAGGAAATGCGGATATTGGAATCGGACCCGACACCGAAACTGCCGCCGGCATCGAGATAGGCCCTGCCGTCGAAAATCCCGTCGCCGAGGCTCGATTCGGTGATTGGGCACAGTCCCGCCACCGCACCGGAATGCGCCAGCCGTTCGGTCTCGTGGTGCGTCATCTGTGTGCAATGGATCAGGCACCAGCGGCGGTCGATGCCGGCATGTTCCAGCAGATATTCGACCGGCCGCGCGCCATAAGCCGCTTCGACTTCTTCGACCTCGGCGATTTGTTCGGCGGCATGGATATGGACCGGTCCATCCGGGTTTAGCGTTGCGACGTAGACCAGTCCCTCACGGTTCACCGCGCGCAGCGAATGCGGCGCCACACCGAGGACGGTGTCTGCAGGCAGCGCGGCGAGCGCCTTTCTGACAGCCTCGAACAGTTCTGCGTATCGTTCAGGATCGTTTCCGAAGCGGACTTGCCCTGGCCCGAGAGCCCGGCCATCGCAACCGCCTTGGCTGTAAAGCACCGGCAGCAGCGTCAGCCCGATGCCAGTCGTCGATGCTGCGGCCGCGATGCGCGATGACATCTCCGCAATGTCCGCATAGGGCGCGCCACCGGGCTGATGGTGCAGATAGTGGAATTCTGCCACTGCCGCGAAACCTGCCTCCAGCATCTCCATCTGTACAAGCGCGGCGATTACCTCGACATCGTCAGGCGTCAGCACGTCGACGAAGCGGTACATCGTCCCGCGCCATGTCCAGAAGCTGTCACTTCCACCCGGCCCGCGCCTTTCGCTCAGACCAGCCATGGCGCGCTGGAAGGCATGGCTGTGCAGATTGGCGGGCGCCGGCAGCAGGACGCCGACGCTCGTATCGCCCGGCTTTTGTGACTCCGTCTCCATGCTGGCAATGCGGCCATTGCCATCGAGCGAAACCAGCACATCACTGCACCAGCCCTGAGCTGTCAGCGCCTGTTCGGCCTGAATGGTTTGCAACGGAGACTGCCTTGACAGAATTTATTATGTATAGACATAATACGAATATCACCGACTTATTCAAGACGCAGATCGGGACTTCTGGAGTGACGGAACGGCTTCTCGATAAGGCGGCGATTGCGACACTTCAGGCAGGTGGCGCGTCCTACGGACTGATCACGGACGCCGCACTGGCGATCAGTGAAAGCCGCATCGCCTGGGCAGGTCCACGCGACGAAGTACCCGCCGCTTATACCGGATTTCCGCGTGACGATCTCGAAGGCCGGCTGGTCACACCTGCCTTGATCGACTGCCACACCCATCTGGTTTACGGCGGCAACCGTTCCAGGGAATTCGAACAGCGCCTGGAAGGCGCGAGCTACGAGGAGATCGCGCGTGCCGGCGGCGGTATCGTCTCCACGGTCGGGGCAACGCGTGCCGCAAGCGAGGAGGATCTGCTCGCCGATGCGCTTAGGCGAGCCGACGCGCTGATCGCCGAAGGCGTTGCGGCGATCGAAATCAAGTCCGGCTACGGCCTCGACATCGACACAGAGTTGAAAATGCTCAAGGTGGCCCGGCGCATCGGCGAGTTGCGCGCGGTGCGCGTGCGCACTTCCTTTCTGGGGGCCCACGCCGTTCCGCCGGAATATGCAGGTCGCGCAGATGCCTATATCGACGAGATTTGCCTGCCGGTGCTGGAAGCCGCACATGATGCCAGCCTCGCCGACGCTGTCGACGGCTTCTGCGAGGGCGTCGCCTTTACGCCGGCCCAGATCGCCCGTGTCTTCGACAAGGCTCAAGCGCTGGGCATGCCGGTCAAGCTTCATGCCGAACAATTGTCCGATCTGGGTGGCGCGAAACTCGCCGCGCGTTATGGCGCCCTGTCCGCCGATCATCTCGAATATCTGGACGAGGACGGCGTAGCAGCAATGGCTGAAGCCGGAACGGTGGCAACGCTGCTGCCTGGAGCATTCTATACGTTGCACGAAACGCGTTCACCTCCCGTCGGTCTGTTGCGCAGACACGGCGTGCCGATCGCAGTGGCGACCGACTGCAACCCCGGTTCCTCCCCGCTCGCTTCCGTCCTTCTGGCAATGAACATGGCCTGCACCCTGTTCCGCCTGACGCCGGAAGAGGCGCTTGCCGGCGTAACCCGCAACGCGGCGAAGGCGCTCGGCCTGACCGACACCGGCGTGATTGCGCCGGGCATGAGGGCCGACCTCGCCATCTGGAACGCGGAACATCCCGCCGAACTTGCCTACCGCATCGGCTTCAATCCGCTCCATGAGCGCATCTTCGCGGGGCGATGATGAAGACCCTTACCCTCACCCCCGGCATGGTAACGCTCGCCCAGCTCGAGATCCTGTGGCGCGGGAATGTCCCGGCCCGCCTCGACCGCGCGGCCAGACCCGCCGTCGAAGCCGCCGCGATGATGATCGCCGAAGCCGCAACGGGCGATGCCGCCGTCTATGGCGTCAATACCGGTTTCGGCAAGCTGGCTTCCAGGCGCATCCCGCCGGCAGATACCGAAAAGCTGCAGAGGAACCTCATCCTGTCGCATTGCTCCGGTGTCGGTGAGCCGGTCGATGCCACCATCACCCGGCTGATGATGGCACTGAAACTGGTCTCGCTCGGTCGCGGCGCTTCCGGCGTGCGCTGGGCCGTCATCGAGCAGATCGAGGCGATGCTCAAAAAGGGCGTCACCCCGCGCGTGCCGGCGCAGGGTTCGGTCGGCGCTTCCGGCGACCTGGCCCCGCTCGCCCACATGGCGGCGGTGATGATCGGTGAGGGTGAAGCTGAATTTCAAGGCAAGGTCATGCCTGGCGCCGCCGCACTTGCCGCTGCCGGCCTGAAACCGACGACCCTTGGTCCCAAGGAGGGGCTGGCGCTGATCAACGGCACGCAGTTCTCGACCGCGCTGGCGCTGGCCGGCCTGTTCCTGGCCTGGCGCTGCGCCGAGGCTTCGGTGCTGACCGGCGCCATGTCGACCGACGCCATCATGGGTTCGACCGCACCGCTGGTGCCGGAAATCCATGCCCTCCGCGGTCATCGCGGCCAGATCGATATCGCCAATTCGATGCGCGCACTGATGGCGGGATCGCAGATCCGCGAAAGCCATCGCGACGGCGATACCCGCGTGCAGGACCCCTATTGTATCCGCTGCCAGCCTCAGGTCGTCGGCGCGGCCGTCGACCTTCTGCGCTTCGCCGGGACAACGCTTCAGACCGAGGCCAATGCGGCGACCGACAATCCGCTGGTGCTGAGCGATATCGGCCGCATCGTCTCGGGCGGCAATTTCCACGCCGAGCCGGTCGCCTTCGCCGCCGACCAGATCGCGCTCGCCATCGCCGAGATCGGCGCCATCGCCCAGCGTCGCGTGGCGCTGATGGTCGATCCGACGCTTTCCCACGATCTGCCGCCCTTCCTCACGCCCGATCCGGGCCTCAATTCCGGCTTCATGATCGCCGAGGTTTCCACCGCCGCGCTGATGAGCGAAAACAAGCATCTCGCCCATCCCTGCTCGACCGATTCCACGCCGACCAGCGCCAATCAGGAGGACCATGTTTCCATGGCCGCCCATGGCGCGCGCCGGCTGATGCCGATGGCCGGCAATCTTGCGAAAATTCTCGGCATCGAACTGCTCTGCGCCGCCCAGGGCATCGAGTTCCGCGCGCCGCTGAGGACCAGCACAAGCCTGCAAAAGGCACTTGCCCGGCTGCGCACTGAGATCCCATCGCTTGGGGCGGACCGCTATCTGGCACCGGAACTCGAACGCGCCGCCGACTTGATCGCGCGCCGCGAGATCGTCGCTGTGGTCAGCGCCAAACCGTTGATCGAACTGGAGGATAAACCATGAACCCGGGTCCTTCCGATCCTGTCGAGGTCAAGCCTGGCGACGGGCCGATCGTTTTGGGCCTGCCGCACACCGGTACCTGGCTGCCGGCCGAGATCTTCCGGCACCTGAACGCAAACGGCCGTCTGCTGGCTGACACTGACTGGCATATCGACAAGCTCTATTCGGGTCTGTTGCCGAATGCCACTACGGTGCGCGCCGTCTTCCACCGCTATTGCATCGACCCCAATCGTGACCCCACCGGCGCGAGTCTCTACCCGGGACAAAATACCACCGGCCTCCTGCCCCTGACCGATTTCGACGGCGAACCCATCTGGCAGTCTGAACCCGATCAAGCCGATATCGCCGCTGCGCTGGAACGTTTCCACCAACCCTATCACAGCCGGCTTGCCGATGAATTGGAACGCGTGCGCGCCCGTAATGGTCTCGCCATCCTCTATGACTGCCACTCGATCCGCAGCCGTGCACCCCATCTGTTTGAGGGCAGACTGCCCGATTTCAATATTGGTACGAATGGCGGCAACACATGCGCACCGCAAATCGAGGAGGCAGTTGCCGCCATCTGCGAGACGGCCGAAGGCTACACCTCCACCGTCAATGGCCGCTTCAAGGGAGGCTGGACCACGCGCCACTACGGCCGGCCGGAAGATGGCATCCACGCTATCCAGATGGAACTCGCCCAATCGACCCATCTGTCGAGCGAAACCCCGCCCTTCACTTTTGACGAGGGAAAGGCCGCGCGCCTGCGGGCACATCTCTCCAAAATCCTGAACACGCTGAACGATCTGGCGCTGTCCGGCGCCCTGAATCCACGAGGATAGTCAGATGAACGTCAACACCAAACAAATCCATTCCAGGCACAACACGCGCGATATCTTCCCGCCAACAGGCACCGAGATCACTGCCAAATCCTGGCTGACCGAAGCGCCGATGCGCATGTTGATGAACAATCTGCACCCCGACGTCGCCGAAAACCCGCACGAACTCGTTGTCTATGGCGGCATCGGCCGTGCCGCGCGCACCTGGGCCGACTTCGACCGCATTGTCGATTCGCTGAAGTCGCTCGAAGCCGACGAGACCCTGCTGGTCCAGTCGGGCAAGCCGGTCGGCATCTTCCGCACCCATGAAGACGCGCCGCGCGTGCTCATCGCCAATTCCAACCTCGTTCCGCACTGGGCCGACTGGGACCATTTCCACGAGCTCGATAAAAAGGGCCTGATGATGTATGGCCAGATGACGGCCGGTTCCTGGATCTATATCGGCACGCAGGGCATCGTGCAGGGCACCTACGAGACCTTCGCCGAGGCCGGCCGCCAGCACTATGGCGGCGATTTGAAGGGCCGCTGGATATTGACGGCCGGTCTCGGCGGCATGGGCGGCGCCCAGCCGCTCGCCGCTGTCATGGCCGGCGCCTGCTGCCTGGCGGTCGAATGCGATCCCGCCCGCATCGAATTCCGCCTCAGAACCCGTTATCTCGACGAGAAGGCGGACACACTTGACGAAGCGCTCGAGATGATCGGGCGCTGGACGAAAGCTGGCGAGGCGAAATCCGTTGGCATGCTGGGAAACGCCGCCGACATCTTTCCCGAACTGCTCAAGCGCGGTGTGCACCCCGACATCGTTACCGACCAGACCTCGGCGCACGATCCCGTCAACGGCTACCTGCCGAAGGGCTGGACGCTGGCGCAATGGCGCGACAAGCGTGAGCGCGACCCCAAGGCGGTCGAAAAGGCGGCAAGGGCCTCAATGAAGGAACATGTCGCCGCCATGGTCGGCTTCTTCAACGAGGGCGTCCCCACCCTCGACTATGGCAACAATATCCGCCAGGTCGCCAAGGACGAGGGGCTGGAAAACGCCTTTGCCTTTCCGGGCTTCGTGCCGGCCTGTATCCGCCCGCTGTTCTGCCGCGGCGTCGGTCCGTTCCGGTGGGTAGCGCTGTCGGGCGATCCCGAGGACATCTACAAGACGGACGCCAAGGTGAAAGAACTGATCCCGGACGACCAGCACCTGCACAAATGGCTCGACATGGCGCGCGAACGCATCGCCTTCCAGGGACTGCCGGCACGCATCTGCTGGGTAGGCCTCGGCCAGCGCCATCGCCTCGGCCTCGCCTTCAACGAAATGGTGGCCAGTGGCGAACTCTCTGCTCCAGTCGTCATCGGCCGCGATCACCTCGATTCAGGCTCCGTCGCATCGCCCAACCGCGAGACGGAATCCATGAAGGACGGCTCCGACGCCGTCTCCGACTGGCCGCTGTTGAATGCGCTGTTGAATACGGCTTCCGGCGCGACCTGGGTGTCGCTGCATCACGGCGGCGGTGTCGGCATGGGCTTTTCCCAGCATGCCGGCATGGTCATCGTCTGCGATGGATCGGAGGCCGCATCGAAGCGTATCGCCCGTGTGTTGTGGAACGATCCGGCGAGCGGCGTCATGCGTCACGCCGATGCCGGATACGAGACGGCGATTGAATGCGCGAAAGAAAACGGTCTGCGCCTGCCAGGTATTCTGGGGGACTAGCTGCTGCCTGAAAGGACGCGCGGCCGACAAGCCGCGCGGCCTGCGATGCCGTCAGTGGACCGGTGCCGAACGGAAAACCCTGACGGCGATGGCCTCAGCCGATCATCGCCCGGCGTTCAATCTGTTCGTCGACGACCGGATCTTCCGAATTCGACGCACCGTCGCGGTTTTCCAGAAGCTGCGCCTTTTTCAGCTCTTCTTCTGCCTCGTTCAGCGCTTCCTGTGCGGCTTGTCGACGCTCGTTCAGTTCGCGGATCGATACCTGCAGATTGTCGCGGCGCTGTCGTGCCGCCTTGGCGAAGGTCGGATAGGCGAAATGACTGGCATCGGTGATGCCGGACTTCTCTTCCTCGATACGGATCTGATTGTCGAGTTCCTCGGCCATGCGAGACAATTCACCGATCATCAGGTCGATCTGGGTGAGCTGTCGGGTCTTGTCCTCGACCTGAAAATGTTTGAGCCGAAGCTGGCTTTCACGCGATTTCATACTCGGCACTCCTTGAAAGCGTGTGGACTTGATGCCCACTGTGTCAATCCGGCAGCGGAAAACTCTTTGCCGCCGGGCCCTTCCGGTAACCTTTCGTTTACATCTCTTCTTAATCATACGTCCGATGCCTTAAGAGCCGGTAAACCGAATCGAAAGGCGCCGCGGCGAATTCCCGATCGCCGTGTCAGGCAGTTCCAGCTGCCGCGCTGATTCGGTTAATTGGCTTTCTTAAAGTGCTGCATCAAGCCAGAGTAATTCAAATTACCATTTGATTTCAAATGGTTATGCTAAATATCTTATTTGAACTGCAAAGGCTTGCGCAAGAGAATTAGATTTTGTTAACCATTATGCGTCAGCATTTCGTGCGGGAATCGGAATGCGTGCGGTGCACGGACCGGCCAGGCAACCTCCCGGCCAGGATTGGTCCAAAACACCGACGGATGCGGCGACAGAAGGGGATTTGGAATGCGAGTGTTGCTGATTGAAGACGACAGCGCGACCGCCCAGAGTATCGAGTTGATGCTCAAGTCAGAGAGCTTCAACGTCTACACGACCGATCTGGGCGAGGAAGGCGTCGATCTCGGCAAACTCTACGATTACGACATCATCCTGCTCGATCTGAACCTGCCGGATATGTCGGGTTACGAGGTTTTGCGCACGCTGCGCCTGTCGAAGGTCAAGACACCGATCCTCATCCTCTCCGGCCTCGCCGGCATTGAGGACAAGGTCCGGGGCCTGGGCTTCGGCGCCGACGACTACATGACCAAGCCCTTCCACAAGGATGAGTTGGTTGCCCGCATCCACGCCATTGTGCGTCGCTCCAAGGGTCATGCCCAGTCGATCATCACGACGGGCGACCTTGTGGTCAATCTCGACGCCAAGACGGTCGAGGTCGCCGGCCAGCGCGTGCATTTGACCGGCAAGGAATACCAGATGCTCGAGCTGCTTTCGCTGAGAAAGGGCACGACGCTGACCAAGGAAATGTTCCTCAACCATCTTTATGGCGGCATGGACGAGCCGGAGCTGAAGATCATCGACGTCTTCATCTGCAAGCTGCGCAAGAAACTCGCGGCCGCTGCCGGTGGCCTGAACTATATCGAGACGGTCTGGGGCCGCGGCTATGTGCTGCGCGAGCCCGACACGGCTGAGGCGCGAGAAATCGCCTGACCCCCAGCAAATAGCTGTTTTCAAGCTAAAAACCGGTGGCGCTCCTTACTGAGCGCCACCGGTTTTTCTTGTGAAAATGTCGCTGTGTCAGGCCGCCTGGCCGGTCGCCTCCAGCAGACCCAGTTCGGCAAGCTTTTCGCGGATCACCCTGCGGTTGAAAGGCTTCATGATGAAGCCCGTGGCACCCGCACGCTTGGCCCTGGTCATTTCCGGCACCAGCAGCGCACTCGTGCAGTACAGCGCCTTGACGTTTCTCGCGCCGGGCATCGTCATGATTTCCTGAAGCGCGTCGATACCGGTGACACCCGGCATCTGCCAGTCCACCATGAGCCCGTCAGGCATGTTCTCGCGTGCCTTGGCAATCGCCTGCTCACCGTCTTCCGCCTCGACGACGACAAATCCCAAATCTTCGATAATTCTCCGGGCGACCTTTCGGATAACCGGCGAATCGTCAACAATCATGAATATCTTCATGGTCGTTCCCATCCTTGCGGGGCTGCCTCTTTCATGCCCCATCTTTTACTGTGGCGACAAAATTAGCAGGCGATCGCCAAGAATTCCTTATCGCGTGCCCCAGACACTGCGCGACTGCCAAAAGTGGTTAAGCATCATTAAAGGCGTCGGCTGATATTTTTTGAACATTTCGCAAGAAGGCGAGCGTTTTCCCAACTTCCGCCCCCTGTTTTCATTGCTTTTTACGCCCTGTGCATTCGCGCACATCGGCCCGGCCCGATTTGTCCTATCTCTTGGTCATCGCAGACGGACAAACGAACCGAACCCCGCCTGCCCCGTTCTGAAAGGACAGAAACCATGAAGA
>JAJDOK010000073.1 GCA_022340185.1 Salaquimonas sp.
TCTCGACCGGTGCGGTGCGGAAGAAGCCGGCGGCCGAAGCGGTGGCGGGAACGAAAGCGGTGGCGATGATGGCTGCTGCGATGGCTGTGGAAACGGTTTTCATTGCGGTAGTCTCCTCTCGGGATTGATCTGGAACGACACTCCGTCCTTCCATGACCCCAAGATGGCGTATTTGCGCAAACGCCGGCGTGCATTTGCGCACAGGCTGGAATCGACACGTCTTTTCAAGGTGTTGCAATTGAAAAGGCCCGGCATGGTGCCGGGCCTTTTTGGTTTTTTGCGCCGTGAACCGGACTACATGCTGGAATATTTCTCGACCAATTCGTGAGCCTTGTCGACCATCTCGGCGCCAGACAGGCCCTTGCCGTTCATCTCCTCGATCCAGGCGTCGATTAGAGGGGCAGCCGCATCCTTCCAGCGCTGCGTCTCGGCCTCGTCGAGCGTGATGATGTTGTTGCCATTCTTCTTGGCAATGGCGAGGCCCACCTTGTCACCCTCGTCCATGGCGTGGCCGAACAGCGCCGCCGTCTCGATCCCCGAATTGTCGTCGATCACCTTCTTCAGGTCGTCGGGCAGCTTGTCATAGGACGCCTTGTTCATGGCGACGACGAAGGTCTGGGTATAAAGCCCGTTTTTGCCGGAAAAGCCGGTATGATTGTGTACCAGCTCCGACACTTTCAGCGGCACCGTGACCTCCCATGGAATGGTCGTGGCGTCGATGACGCCCTTCGACAGCGCTTCCGATACGGCGGGGACCGGCATGCCGACGGGGGTGGCGCCGAGCTTTTCGAGCATCTGGTTGATGACGCGCGAACCGCCGCGGATCTTAAGGCCCTTCATGTCCTCGAGCTTGTTGACCGGGTTCTTGGAGTGGATCAGGCCCGGGCCGTGCGTATGCCAGGCGATCACCTTGACGTCCTTGAACTCGTCGGCGCAATACTGCTCGCAATATTCCTGAAACGCCTTGGAGGTCGCTTCGCCCGTCGTCATGCCGAAGGGCAATTCGAAGGCCTCCGTAGCCGGGAAGCGGCCCGGCGTATAGCCGATGACCGTCCAGATCAGGTCGACGACACCGTCCTTGGCCTGATCGAAGAGTTCGGGCGGCTTGCCGCCCAGCGCCATCGCATCATACTGGTCTATCTTGATGCGCCCGCCCGACTCCTTCTCCACCTTTTCGATCCAGGGCTTGATCGCTTTCGATGGAATGGTCGCCTGCGGAGGCAGCATCTGGTGGAATTTAAGCGTCACTTCCTGCGCATAGGCCGAGGCAGACAGGACAACCCCCACCGCCGCCGCTGCAAGCACGAATGATAGTCTTCTCATGGCATCTCCTCCCGATTGAGCCTTCCTGAAGATTCCACCTCCCAGGCAGGCGATTTGCATTTTTATTATGTATCATAACTATTTTCAATCGCCGTTTCCTCTTCATTCCCAAAAGCCCATATCTCATGAAGCATGATCGGGTGCCGCCCTACCGGGATGCTCGCCAGGGTGCGGGTTTGTCTCGCAGGAAATCTGCTGTGATGGCGCGGCTTGACGGGCTGTCCTGCCCGCCCTGCGAACCAAAAAAAGCCCAGCCTGAGCCAGGCTTTTCGTAGTTGATTCAGCTCGCAGCCAAACGCTGATGGGATTGCGGACGGCGCCTCCGCGTGGACAAACCCGACAGCGCCAGGAAACCGAACGCGCCGAAAAGCAGGACCCCGCTCGTCGGCAGCGGCACCGACGAAAATCCCGATATGCCCGACAGGCCGAACACCTCGCCATAAAGGTCGGAGATGTAGAGATTGCCCTCGCCGTCCACCCCGAAGGTTGCCGTGTGATTCAATAATGCACCGCCGGCGATATCCAGCGTCCAGGCGGTCACACGATCCGTCCGTCCGGCAAGAAGATCGCTCAGGGCGATCGACCAGATGGGAGCATTGTCGGAGCCGTCGGAGAAATCGCTGAAGAAATATTGCCCGTCGAGCAGTGCAAGTTCGGGGTCCGTGGTGTGATAGACCAGCCCGCCGGTAATCGAGATGCCTTCGAACGGACCGTCGCCATGGGCATAGGTGTAGAGCGGAAAGGTCAGATCACCTTCTGCCAGGTCCTGACTGGCGACGAGGACATCGTTGCCCTCGTACAACGACCAGCCGTAATTCGCACCGCTGCTGCCGAGATTGATTTCCTCCGTATTGTCCTCGCCCACATCCGTGATGATGTAGGTCGCGTTGTCCCATGTCGCCTTGTAAGGGTTGCGCAGCCCTTTCGCCCAAAGTTCCGGCAATGATCCGGGTCCGAAATCGGGATTGTCGGCGGGAATGGCGTAATTTCGCGTATCGTCGCCGGGATAGGCATCGCCGCTCAGATCGAGCCGCAGCACGCCCCCGCGCAGATCGCCGACATTCTGGGATGGCGATGGGACGCTCAACGGCGAATCGCTTTCGCCCGTGGTGACGTAGAACATCCCGTCGGGACCAAAGCTCAGATCGCCGCCATAATGGGTTCCGACCTGCGCGCCGGTGCTTTGATCGATCGTGATGATGGTCCGCAGCGTGGAAGGATCGAGATTGCCGTCCGTGCCGCGCGTGAACTCGACGACCTTCTCGATGCGTCCAGTCGTCGAATAGCTCATATACACCTTGCCGGAGGTCGCATAGTCCGGCGCAAACGCGATCGAATAGGCCTGGTAGAAATCCGGATCGGGAATTCCTGCAAGAAGCGGAGTCGATGAAAGGCCCGAATTCACGGCGCCTGTGGCCGCCCCGGCATTGTATCGGCTGATGCTGCCTGTGTCCAGGGAGAGCATATAGGCGTCGCCATCCGCACCCGACGGCTTGATGTCGACGACGGTCGTGACACCGGACCGGTTCGTCAAAGTCGACAGCGACATGATCGCAGCTTCTGCGTTGCAGGAGCAGAAAAACAGCGACGATGCAAGCAGAACATGTCCGGACCAGCGCATGCGATGTTCCCCATTCGCAAGTTAATCCATTACAGAGTAACGAATATTGCGCCGGCCGTCTCCACTTTCATTGGAATTGATTCCATTCACATCGAATTTGGATATCACGCGAACTTGCGCGCCGCCGCCGAATGCTGTGCGATCAATTCCGCAACATCCAGCCCGACCGGTACGCCACCCTCGACGCGCCACTCTCCCGCGACCATCACGCGGTCGGCTCTGTTCGCCCCGCACAGGACCAGCGCGGCGATCGGATCATGCGCACCGGAAAAGCGCATATCGTCGAGCGTGAACAGTGCCAGGTCGGCCTGCTTGCCAACCGCGATCTCGCCGATATCGTCGCGCGCCATGCACCGCGCCGATCCCTTGGTTGCCCATCTGAGCGCATCGAGATGGGTGACTTCAGATGAGGTGTTGTAGTGCAGCCGATTGATCATCAGCGCGTGGCGCACTTCCTCCATCATGTTGGAGGAATCGTTGGAGGCCGAGCCGTCGACGCCGAGGCCGACCGGAGAACCGGCTGCTTCCAGTTCGCGCGTCTTGCAGAAGCCCGACGCTAGCACCGCATTCGAGGTCGGGCAATGGCACACGCCGACGCCGTGTTTGCCCAATTTCGTGCATTCCTCCGCCGTGAAATGGATGCCATGCGCCAGCCAGGCGCGCTTCTGCATCCAGTTGACGTCCTCAAGCCACTCGACCGGCCGGCAGCCATAGCGGTTTTTGACCAGTTCCTCCTCGTCCAGCGTCTCGGCCAGATGGGTATGCATCTGGCAATCGTGTTTTTCGGCAAGCGCCGCCGTCTCGATCATCAGCTTCTTGGACACCGACATCGGCGCGCAGGGCGCCAGCGCGATCTGCGTCATCGAGCCTTCGGACCTGTCGTGATACAGGCCAAGCACGCGCTCGCAGTCGGCGAGGATTTCATCCTCGTCCTGCGCCACATGGTCGGGCGGCATCGCCCCGTCCTTGACCGACAGCGAGATCGAGCCGCGTGTCACTGTCGCGCGGATGCCCATGGCACGGGCTTCCTCCACCTCGATATCGACGGCTTTCCTGACCGCCGGCGGGAAGACATAATGATGGTCCATCGCCGTGGTGCAACCCGAGGAAATCAACTCTGCCAGCGCCAGACGCACACCGAGGCGGAACATGTCGGCGTCTAGCCGGCCCCAGATCGGATAGAGTGTCGACAGCCAGGGAAACAGTTCCTTGTTGATCGCGTCCGGGTGCGCCCGGCTCAGCGTCTGGAAGAAGTGGTGATGCGTGTTGACGAGCCCCGGCAGCACGACATGGCGCCGCGCATCGAAGCGCTGGTCGACCGGCGCCGAGGGTTCCCTACCCGACGCCACCAGTTCGACGATCCTGCCATCCTCGACGACGACGCCGCCCTCGGCATTCTCCGCCAGGATAGCCAGCGGATTGGATATCCACAATCGCATGCAAGTCTCCCCGTCAACGAATCCGACCCGAAAGAAATTCCAAGCAAGTCCCGTACCAGCAATGAAGGTCAGGATTCCAGCGATTTTGGCCGGTCAAACCGGCAAAACTCTGCACATTCCGCAGGCATTTGCAGCAGATAAGTTCGCTACTTTGCGCAATCGCGATGCCATGCGATCATTTTCCGTATATCCGCCATCTGTCCGGATCGAATTGACAATGACATGGGGAGACATCAATGGAACGCAATGAAATGACCGCCTTGCTCGACAAGCTCGCAGACGGTTTCAACACCCATGACATCGATGCACTGATGTCGCTGTTTTCAGAAGAATGCAGTCTCGACATGCCGCGTGGTTCCGAGCCGCATGGAACACGCTATGTCGGCCCTGAGGCGGTGCGCGGTGGACTGATGACGCGTTTCGAAACCACACCGGATGTCCACTACGGCGAGATCGAGCACTTTGTCGACGGTGACACCGGTATTTCGAAATGGCTGCTTACGGGTACGACGACCGAAGGGAGGCGCATTGCGGTGCGTGGCTGTGATTTCTACTCTGTCTCTGATGGCAAGGTCGTGCGCAAGGATTCCTACTGGAAGATCGTGACGTGAGACCTCAACCTCCCTCGAAACCGCTCAGTACGCCCACCACATTCACCCCGATTGCCTCCACCGCATAACCGCCTTCCATGACGAACAGTGTCGGCAGGTTGAGACGGGCGATGCGCTCGCCGATCTGAGGATAGTGTTCGCTCTGCAGCCGGAACTTGCTGATCGGATCGCCCTCGTAGGTATCGACGCCGAGCGAGACGACGAGCACATCCGGCGCATAGGCCGCGATCTTGGCCCTCGCCTCTTCCAGCACTTCGCACCAGCGCGCCCATTCGGTACCGAACGGCAACGGATAATTGTGGTTGAAGCCTTCGCCGTCGCCCTCTCCTTCCTCGTCGGCATGGCCCAGGAAATAGGGGTATTCCTCTTTCGGATCGGCATGGATGTTGATGAGTTGAACGTCGGAGCGGCGATAGAAGATTTCCTGCGTGCCGTTGCCGTGATGATAGTCGATGTCGAGGATCGAAATCCGGTTGGCGCCTTCGTCGAGCAGCCATTGCGCCGCCACGGCGGCGTTGTTGATGTAGCAATAGCCGCCCATCGTCATCGAACCGGCATGGTGGCCAGGTGGTCGGCACAGTGCGAAGGCTGAGCGTTCGCCGGAATGGACAAGTGAAGCCGCTGTCAGTGCCGTGTCGAAGGACGACTGGATCGCATCCCACGTCCCCGCGACGAAATTGGCCCCGGCGTCGAAGGAATAATAGCCGAGCAGTCCGTCAACATGGTCGGGCGGTACGTCGGCGCGCAGGCCGCGCGCAGGAAACACGAACGGCATGGCGACCGGCGCATCGCGACCTTCCGCCCGCCACATTTCCCACGCCCGGCCGAGAAATTCGACATAGCCGGCATCGTGGACACGCTTGGCCCGCGCCAGATCGTGGCTGACCGGAGCGACAACCGGCCCGAGCCCGGTTTCCTCCATCCGCGCGCGAATGATCTCGGCGCGTTCCGGTTTCTCGAAGCCCGGCACCACCACGCCTTCGGCCAGTTCCGTGTGTCCGCTATGGCCCTTGTGGCGGGGCGAATAGATCGTTTTCATTGCGCCGGCACCGCCGGTTCGGACAGATCGAACCCGAGTTCGACCATCAATTCGCTTGCAAGCACATGTCCGGCGCTTTCCTCAAGCGGCACGAGCGGCGGCCGCACCACGGCCCAATCGTGTTTTCCGGTGGTGAGCGCCAGCAGCCGCTTTTGTGCCGCGATTACCGGATGGGCCTGGATTTTCAGCCGGAATGCCTTCACCTGCTCCATTGCCTGCTGCGCCTCGTCCTTTTTCCCTTCGTCGAACAGCCGGATTACCTTCGAAATCGCTGCCGCATTGAGATTGGCTGTAGCAGAAATGCATCCCGGTACACCCAGATCCATCGCCTCGATCAACGGCAGTTCCGAACCCGGATAGACGGTCAGGCCGTCAATGCCGATCAGCGCCCTGGTATTGTCCCAGTCGCCGGAACTGTCCTTGATGCCGACGAGCGTCGCCGGAAACATCCGGCGCAGCTTTTCGACCAGCGGCACCGACAGATCGACGCCCGAAACCTGCGGAATATGGTAGAGATAGAGGCGCAGGCCGTCGGAGCCGACATCCTCGATCAGCCTGGAATAATGGGCGTAAAGTCCTTCCTCGGAGACACGCTTGTAATAGAAGGGCGGCAGCACCAGCACCCCCGCCACGCTGTGTCCGACAGCATGGCGCGTCAGTATTGCTGTGTCCGGCAGCGACGGCAGCCCGGTGCCGACGATGAGGCTCGCGGGATCGATACCGGCCTCGACCATCGCGTCGAGCAGCTTCATGCGCTCATCCATGCCGAGCGAAACGGCTTCGCCTGTCGTGCCGAAGGGCGCCAGCCCCGCGCAACCGTTCGAAAGCAGATGCCTGGCATGTGCGATATAGCGCGCCGTGTTGATGGCAAGATCAGCGTGGAACGGAGTCAGGATCGGTGCGATCACGCCGCGAATGATGTTTTGGGACATATCGGCCGCCGTGGAAAATCCCCCGCCCCACTATGCGCGGCGGACAGGCAATGTCCAGCGCCTGGGATATTTCTTGGGATGTTTCTCCCTGTCACGCCCGGGCCTGTCCCGAGCAATCAACGCAATTCGGGGATTGAGCAGATCCTCGGCGCAAGGCCGAGGATGACGCAGTAATCTGCCGCCCCGGCTCACCCCTCCTTCGGCGCGCGGATCACGAGCTTCTCGGGCAGCGGTATGTATTCCTCTTCATCGCCGGGCGGCAGGTGGAACCGGCCATGTTCGAAGTCGCCCTCGCCCCAGGCGTCCCGTGCCGCCTCTATTCTTTCGCGCGACGAGGCGACGAAATTCCACCAGACATAATGCGGACCCGCCATGGTGTCGCCGCCGAGAAGCATCAGCCGGGCGCCCCGTTCGCCGGCCTTGACGACCATTGCGTCGCCCGGTCGGAACACAAGCATCCGCCCTTCCCTGAAGGTCTCGCCTGCGATTTCCACCAAACCCTGCAACACATAGATACCGCGGTCCTCATGGTCGTCGGGCAACGGCAGTCTCGCCCCGGCCTCAAGCATCACATCGGCATAGAACATCCGCGTGAAGGTTGAGACCGGCGCGCGCGCACCATAGGCTTCGCCCAGGATCAGCCGAAGCTTCTTGCCCTCGCCCTCGAGGAAAGGCAGCGCATCGCGAGGGCTGTGCTCGAAGCCTGCGTCCATCTCTTCATGCGCCTCGGGCAGCGCTACCCAGGTCTGGATGCCGAACGCCTTGTGCGGATTGAGTCGCACGTCTTCGCCGGTGCGTTCCGAATGTGTGATACCGTTGCCTGCGATCATCCAGTTGACCGCACCGGGCTTGATGACCTGGTCGGTGCCGAGCGAATCGCGGTGCCGGAAGGACCCCTCGAACAGATAGGTCACCGTTGCCAGCCCGATATGGGGGTGCGGTCGCACGTCGATCCCCTGCCCGGTAAGGAATTCTGCCGGTCCCATCTGGTCGAAGAAGATGAAGGGACCGACCATCTGGCGTGCAGGCGCCGGCAGGGCGCGGCGCACCTCGAAACCGCTGATGTCGCGGGCACGCGGAATGATTTGCGTCTCGATCGCACCGAGATCGCTCGTCCCATTGCCAGCTTCCGGACATTCGGGTTCCAGCGTCGGGTTCCAGCTCATCGGGCTTGTCCTTTCGCACGCATGTGCGGATCGAGAAGGTCGGCCCATTCGGGATGTCGCCGGAACTGCGCCGCCGCATACGGGCACAACGGCACGATTGCCTTGCCCTGTTCGCGGGCGTCGGCGACGACCCGCTCGACCAGCTTCAGCCCCACCCCCTTGCCGCGATAGAAATCCGGCACTTCGGTGTGATCGACGATGATCCGGGTCGCACCGGCCTTCGAAAAGGTCAGGAATGCCTCCGGCCCGCCCTCGGCCGCATAGACATAGCGCCCCTTGGTCTCGTTTTCTTCCAGTCGGATGCCGTCACTCATCCTTGGTCTCCACCGTTGTCACGCAGACAGCCAATATGGCTTGCCTCCCCTACAGATGGTTCATAAAGCACCATTCGCCAGATGCACCGCCGCTCTCGATGCTCGACAATGTGTCTTCGTGCGATGAACGGCACAAATTGTAGGCAGGCGAACGAACAAAGCGGTGGTTAGCCCCGCGGCTGCCCCATCTCGTCCAGCATGGCGCCGAACCAGGCTTCACCCGGATTGAAGCGTTTTCCGCCGCTGATCCGCTCGAGTTCGATCACCCGCAATTGGTCGTCATGATCGATATCGTGGCCGACCAGGCCGGGCTTGCCCGTCAGCGCGCTGGCGCAGGCCACGCGCGCCATCTCCGCGATCAATTCGCGATCCCTCGCATTGGCGGGCGCCGAACGGGCGAAATAACCCGATTTCTGCACCAGCGTGCGTTCCGCGCCGATCAGCCCCGCCAGCCGCTTGCCGAGCCAGGCTCCGACATTGACCTTGTCGAGCGCAACATGGCCGAAGGCATCGCGCTGGACATCCTCGCCCTGTTCGGTCATTTCCGCAACGATGCGCTCGGCATTGGCGCCCTCGCTGACGAACACCGAAACCGCGCCCTTGTCCGCCATCACCTTTGCCAGGCGCTCGCCCTCTTCATTGACGTCGAACGGCGTTTCGGGAACATAGACGGCGTCAATGGCGAGAAAGCTCCTGGGCAGGTTGAATTCCGGCAGATATTCGCCGCGCGCCAGCCGCTCGGCATAGGCGCGGGCCGTCGCCGCCGTCAGCCAGCCGCTGTTGCGCCCCATCACCTCGTGCACCAGCAGCGTGTTCGGTGATGCACAGCGCTCATGGCTGAAATTGGAAAAGAAGATCGCGCCCTGCTCCGCCGCGGACAACGCGCCGAGCGACTGGCGCACCGGATTGATATCGTTGTCGACCGTCTTCGGCATGCCGACGACATTGAGATGGTAGCCATTCTCGGACAGGTAACGGGCAAGCTCTGCCGCCGTCGTTGACGTGTCATCGCCGCCAATCGTGTGCAGGATCGTTACCTCGTCGCGCGCCAGTTGATCGGCGGCTACCCTGAACGGATCCTCGCCTTCCCTGATAAGGCCGCGTTTCAAGCAATCGGCGACATTGGAAAGCTTTACCCGACTGTTGCCGAGCGGTGAACCGCCATGGCTGTGCAGCACATAAGCGCGCTCGCGCACGGCCGGCGTTACCTCGACCGACTTGCCCTCCAGCAGACCCGCATAACCGCCGAGATAACCGATGATCGGTATGTCCGCATCGAGTCGCGTGTAGTTCGAAATCAACTCTGCAATAGACGAGGACAGGCAGGGCGCCAGCCCCCCGGACGTCAACATCGCGACCTTGTGTTTCGTCATCGCTTCGCCTGATGAATTAACCCGACAGTTGCTTTCAGCACTTAACACACAGCTGGCTTCCGGTTTCAAGTTTGCCCAAGCGATGTCTTGAAATCGTAATGTTGCAGTGCAACATAAATTGTTGCATAGTTCGCCGGCTGGCAGTTGGGGAGTGAAAGCCGGACCGGGAAAGGCAATGGTGCGGCCATGTCCATCCGAAACCTCGACAAGGCATTCAATCCCGCTTCCGTGGCGATCATCGGCGGTTCGCAGCGCGAAGGATCGGTCGGCAATGTCGTTCTGAAAAACGTCATTGACGGCGGGTTTGGCGGCGATATCTGGCCGGTGAATCCCAAATATCGCTTCACGCACGGCCTTCAGTGCTATCCTGCGACCGCCGAACTGCCGGCCGCACCTGACCTTGCTGTCATCGTCACACCGGCTCAGACCGTACCGCAGATTGTCGCGGAGCTGGGAGAACGCGGCGGCCGCGCCGCCGTCGTGCTGACCGCCGGCCTGACCAGGGAAAACGGCCTGCGCCAGAAGTTGCTCGACGCGGCCCGCCCGCATCTGTTCCGCGTCATCGGGCCGAACGTGCTCGGTCTCATCCTGCCGCATGCCAGACTCAACGCCAGCTTCTCGCACATGAACGCCAATCCCGGCGGCCTGGCGCTGGTCTCGCAGTCGGGCGCGATGGTCACCTCGATCATCGACTGGGCCGCCGACAAGCAGATCGGGTTTTCCTCGCTCATCTCGCTTGGCGACCAGGCCGACGTCGATGTCGGCGACTGCCTCGACATCCTGGCCACTGATCCACAGACCCGCGCGATCCTGATGTATCTGGAATCGATTCCCGACCCGAGCAAGTTCATGTCGGCAGCGCGTTCGGCTTCGAGACTGAAGCCCGTCATCGCCATCAAGGCTGGTCGCCACGAACAGGCGGCCAGGGCGGCCGCCACACACACCGGAGCGCTTGCCGGCATGGATGCCGCCGTCGATGCGGCGCTGTCGCGCGCGGGTGTCCTGCGCGTGGAATATCTGGAGGAATTGTTCGACGCCGCAGAGATCACCACGCGGTTTCGCCCCCAGCAGCATTCGCGGCTTGCTATCGTCACCAATGGCGGCGGCGCCGGCGTGCTGGCCGTCGACCAGCTTGGCGACACCTCCGGCACCCTGGCCGAACTGTCGCCGCAAACCTATGCCGCCCTTGATGCCGCACTGCCCCCCACCTGGTCGCACGCCAATCCGATCGACATCATCGGCGACGCCCCGCCTGAGCGTTACACCGCTGCGGTGGCAGCAGCCGCTGCCGACGAAAATGTCGATACCATCCTCGTCATGAACTGCCCCACCGCGCTCGCCTCGCCCATCGATGCGGCCAAGGCCGTCGCCGGCATGGCCGAAAAGGGAAAGATCGCCGGAAAACCGGTACTTGCCTGCTGGCTCGGCGACCACACTGCACGTGCCGCGCGTGCGGAACTGCAGAAAGCCGGCATCGCCAGCCTGGAGACGCCGGGCGACGCCATCTCCGCCTTTGGTTTCATGTCGAGTTGGTCGCGCGCCCAGGCAGCTCTGTCACGCGTGCCGGAAAGCGGAGCCGACGACATCACCGGCCAGCGCGCGGTCGTGCGCCGCATATTGAAGGCAGTCGCCGACGAGGACCGCAAGATGCTGACCGAACCCGAAGCCAAGGCGATCCTAGCCGCCTATGGCATCGCGGTGCCGAAGACCATGACCGCAGCCGATATCGACGAGGTGGAGAAAGAGGCGGAAGCCCTGCTCGGTGAAGCCGACAATCTCGTCGTCAAGCTGCTGGCGCGGAATGTCTCCCACAAATCCGATATCGGCGGTGTGGTCCTCAATATCCACACGCCGGCGGAGGCGCGCGCCGCGGCCTGGGGCATCACCAAGCGCTTCAAGGAGGCCTATCCCGAAGGCATGCTCGACGGCTTCGCCATCCAGCCCATGGTCACGCGCCGGCATGCGGTGGAAACCATCCTGGGCATCGCCCGCGATCCCGTCTTCGGCCCGCTCATCATGTTCGGCGCCGGCGGCACCGCCGTAGAAGTGTTGCGCGACACCGCCATGGCGCTGCCGCCGCTCGACGATATCCTCGCCCGCGACCTCATCGACCGAACCCGCATCGGCAAACTGCTGGAAGGCTATCGCGACGTGCCGCCCGCCGATATTCCGGCGATCGTCGCCGCATTGCAGGGCCTTTCCCAGCTCATTGTCGACTTTCCCGCCATTCAAAGCCTCGACGCCAATCCGGTCCTGGCCAGTTCAACCGGCATCATCGCGCTCGACGCGCGCATCACCATCGACCCCGCCCGCGTGGACGAACCCGGCCCCAATCGCGACCTGCCGATCCGGCCCTGGCCGTCCCAGTGGCGCCGCACGATCCACGCGGACGGCTTGATGTTCGACATCCGCCCCATCGCCCCGGCCGACATCCGTCTCTATCCGGCATTTTTCGAGAAGGTCTCGCAGGAGGATATCCGCCTGCGGTTCCTGTCGCCGCGCCGCCATTTCGATGACGCCATGCTCAAGCGCCTGACCCAGATCGATTACGAACGCGAAATGGCGTTCCTTGCGCTCACCGCCGGCAAGGAGGAGATCGCCGGCATTGCGCGCCTGGCAGCCGATCCCGACCGGCTCACCGCCGAATATGGCATTCTCGTCCGCTCCGACCTGCAGGGCCACGGCCTCGGCAAGGCGCTGCTCGAATTGCTGCTGGAATATGCCCGTGTCGAGAATATCGGCTCCATCGAAGGCCACGTGCTCTCCGAAAACCGCAAGATGCTGGCGTTGTGCCGGGAACTTGGTTTCAAGATCCACAGGATGACCGACGAGCCGGGGGTTTCACTGGTGCATATCGATTTGGCAACGGGAAATGGCCGCTCGGCGGCTTCGTGAAGCCTGCGCGACCCTTCGCTCTTGCAGCCGGAATATGCCGAATTGATTTTGCGCCCGGGAAGCTGGAGACTGCCGGTATCAAGGTAAATCTGGGCGTGCGATATTGGGGAGGATAAGCGATATGGCGAGCGTCGTGACGGATCCTTCCGGAACCTTTCTTGCCCTGCAGCTGGCGAGCGGGACATACCGCTTCCACGCCATCTGGCTGCGCGACAATGCAGGGGACCCGCAAACGCGCGCGCCTGGCAACGGCCAGCGGCTGATCGCGCTGCGCGACATCAGCCCGCAAACCGCCATCTCGGCGGCAGAAATCGTTGGTCACATGCTCCGCGTGACCTTCGCGCCGGAAGACAAGACCGTCGATTACGATCTGGACTGGCTCGAGGCCAATGCCTATGACCGGGCCATGGCCCGGGAGCCGGGCTGGACGGGACCAGGCATTGAGACATGGGACGCCGACCTAACCGATAATCTCCCCGTCGGCCGGTTTGACGCGGTGCAGTCCGACCTTTCCGCCCGTCGTGACTGGCTCGCGAAACTGGCGCGCTACGGTTTCGCCAAGCTCGAAGCCGGACCGGTGGAAGATCGTGCGCTGTTCAAGGTGGTCGATCTGTTCGGTCACGTGCGCGAAACCAATTACGGACGCCATTTCGAGGTCAGGACCAAGGTCAACCCGACCAATCTCGCCTTCACCGGACTTGGCCTGCAGGCCCATACCGACAATCCCTACCGCGATCCGGTGCCGACGGTTCAAGTGCTCTACTGCCTTGAGAGTTCTGCCGCCGGCGGCGAGAACATGGTGGTCGACGGCTTCCGCGCCGCTGAGCGCCTCGGCGAAGAAAATCCCGAATGGTTCGACATGCTGGTCTCCTATTGCGCCCGCTTCGAATATGCCGGCGAGGAAGGCGTGGTGCTGCGCTCGCGCCGGCCGATGATCGAACTGGCACCCGACGGCGAACTGATCGCGATGCGCTTCAACAACCGCTCTTTCGCCGCCGTAACCGATGTGCCGTTCGACAAGATGGAAACCTATTACGCCGCCTATCGCCGGCTCGGCGAGATCATCGACGATCCGGCGATGGAGGTGAGCTTCCGTCTGGAACCCGGCGAAAGTTTCGTCGTCGACAACACCCGCGTCCTGCATGCCCGCAAGGCCTATTCCGGTACGGGCAAGAGATGGCTGCAGGGCTGCTATGCCGACAAGGACGGCCTGCTGTCGACGCTCGCCTGGCTTGAAAGCCGGCGTCCGGAGGCCGCACAATGACGGATCACAAGGAACCGACGCTGGAAAACATCGTCGCCTTCCTCGGCGACATTTTCGAGCGGCGCGGCGGCGAGGAATATCTGGGGGAACCGGTTACAATGGCGCAGCACATGCTGCAGGGCGCGACCATTGCCGAGGACAATGGCCTGGACGAGGAAATCGTCGTCGCGGCCCTTCTCCACGATATCGGCCATTTCACTTCCGAATTCGGCACCTTCACCATGGATGACACCAGGGATCGTTTCCACGAGGAGGCGGGCGCCGAAGTGCTCGCCCGCTTCTTTCCCTCCGCCATCACCGATTGCGTGCGCTATCACGTCGCCGCCAAGCGTTATCTGTGTGCGACCAAACCGGATTATTTGAATCGCCTGTCGCAAGCCTCCATCCATTCGCTGAAGCTCCAGGGCGGACCGATGAGCGAGGAAGAAATCGCCGAATTCGAAAAGAACCCGAATCTCGAAAGGATCATCCAGGTCCGCTATCTCGACGAGGCCGGCAAGCGGCCCGACATGACCACCCCGAACTTCTGGCACTTTGCACCGATGATCCAGCGCATCGTCGACCGCCATGCGGGAACTGGCACGTTTCTCACCGACATGCCCGGATAATCTGGCAAGCCGTCAAACCACCATTGCAAGAGCACAGTTGTAGAGTTTTCGATCCCTTGCAAGAAGCGCCTCGATGGTCTCGATTGTATGTTCGTCGAGCGACTCGCGTTCGACAGCTTCGAAACCCTCGAGTCTCGCGATATCGGAACGGGCGTTGAGCCGCGGGATCTCGGCTTCCTCCGGCACCTGCAACTTGCGCATCAGCCGATGGATGTAGTCGTCGAGGCGGTTCGTGATGCCAATGACGTTGCATCTTTCCAGAAACCGGAGCGCCCGTTGCGGCGATGCCAACGATCTCGGTTGTTCCCATTGGTATTTCGGGTCGAGTTTGCGCACATAGAAATCACCAAAACGGTGCGCGAATACTTCGCTGGCGACCAGTTCCGCAAGTGGCGTGCGCTTCACCTCGAGCAGAAACGAATCCCCGAACCCAGCCAAATGGTCCTCGGTGTAACTTTTCAGGAAATAGCAATGCGACAGAAGCCTTTCCACCGGCTCGCGAAGGACCGTGGTCACGATTGCATCGTCCGCAATGGGCGGCAATTCGCTCGCCAGAAAATGTCCGGAAAGGATCATGTCGCTGCCGCGCAGCACGTCGACTGCTATCTTGCCTGTACGATCCCTGGAAGCAAAATTCCGATCCCGGAACCAG
Source organism: Salaquimonas sp. (assembly GCA_022340185.1). Lineage (GTDB taxonomy): Bacteria > Pseudomonadota > Alphaproteobacteria > Rhizobiales > Rhizobiaceae > BOKV01. The sequence goes on from JAJDOK010000073.1 coordinate 15,238, forward strand.
GAACGCAGCAAGTGTTCGACGGTGGTGCCTCCGGTCTTTTGAAGATGGAGGAAAATCACCGGGTGTTTGGCTTCATCGGTCAGCGTCATGAAATTGCAGGCCAATTGGATTCGTGGATGTTGCCGCGGTGCTTTCTCCCGGTTCCCTCAAGACGGGCGCAAAATTCGACAGGTCATGCAGAAATTCTCCGTTTCAGCCATCGTAGCGGTGCCGTCAGTCGCCACGAGGTGCTGCTGTACAGAGCATCGATGCGGTCTTCGAGGAAAGTCGATTGGCCACGCATCGAGGCGATCTCGGCCTGAAGCTCCGACACCTCGTTCCGAAGCGCTTCGCATTCGGCATCGAGACGCGTATTGCCGGCGGTGAGCAGTTCCCGCTCTTGCTGCCAGGGCCAGCGATTGTCGGCTGGCATACGTGGCAGTGTCTCGTGCAGGAAGTCGATCAGGGCTGCCCTGAAATCCGACGGGTCAACATCCGCTTCCCCGCCATTTCGCCATCGCGAAACCAGGTCCCGGTAGATACCGGTGACGAGGTCGAGTTGGTCGTCAAGGGACAATTCACAACGGGCGCGTTCCGTGACCCGTTCGGCATCGTCGCGGTCATACTCCTTCACGACCTCCACGATCGTCTCGGCTGTGTTGGAACGGGTGAGCGATCTCAGCGCAAAATTGAGCTCCTTGAACCGGGCGAAAGACTGGGAGGTGACCAGACCGCCCAAACCGTTGCTGTCGCAAACGACAACCGCGGCGCCGCAACACAAGGCCTCGATCGCCGAGCGGCCCGTTGCGAATACGAGGTCGTATTCGACGAGTTCCTGTTCCGGATTGGCGACCACCCTGTCCCCACACCGGCCCAGAGTCCCGAACTCGATGCCAAGCTCCTTGCATGCGGCACGCAGGACCGGCACATGCGCCTTGTTCTCCGTGAAACACAGTGCGCGGCGAATTGTCCGTGCAAGTCGTTCCGTCCTTGGTGGCACACGGGCAAGGTCGACTGCGTTGTGGACGATATGCACCTTGGCGGGATCGATACCCTCGGTGTGCACAAGACGGTCCCGTGTCGTCTCGCTGATCGCCGTGTAGGCAAGGATTTGCGGAAATCGGGGCGGGTTTTCGACCCAGAATTGCCATGCATGGCACGCATAAAGCGCCGGCGTCGAGGGAAAATGTATGATCGCTTCGGCCGTCTGGATCAGGTGTTGGCCGTGGATGACCTCCGGCGGCTCCGCCAGTTTTCGCAAATCGTCGATCACCGGTATACCCAATTGATGGATTTCCTCGGCCAATTCACCCAGCATCGGCGAGTAGACAATTGGCCGATATCCCCGCCGGCGCAAACCGGTCGCCAGATCGCGGACTGCGCACTCGGTACCGGCGCGGTTCACAAGTTGCCAATTGGTCAGCAAGACCCGCTGGAATCTCTCGGCTGCATCCGTGTTTGCCATGAACGCCCACACTTGCATTTGAAGCGGTAGAAAGCCTCAAGTATCACTGTAACCGGCATATTCGGCGATTACAGTCTACATATTTTCGGTTCTCATGACAGGAGGCTCGGAAATCTGGAATGCTGTTTCTCGCATTCAACCGTGCTTGGAGCAGACGAAATCACCGTGACAGGAATTTCGGGTCGACAAGTGCGCCCGTGTTGCAAGGCCATATCCTGCCACAGCCGGCGCCTCCGGATTTCTGATCCTTATCCCCGATGATCCAGCGCATCATCGACCGCCGTTGCGAGCAAGCGTAGGCTAGGCCATCTTGGGCGAGGAAAAGCTGCACCAGGCGGATAGACGACCGCGATGACCGCCGACATCATCGCTACCCTCGGGGGCATCGGCCTGTTCCTGATGGGGATGATCTGGCTGACCGACGGCTTGCGCGGGCTGGCGGGACGCGCCTTGCGTGATGCGCAGGCCCGCTTCACCAGGACGCCATTCAGCGGCGCAGTCACCGGGGCGGTTACGACGGCCTCGATCCAGTCGTCCAGTGCGACAACACTCACCGTGGTGGGGTTCGTCAGCGCCGTATTGTTGACCTTTCCACAGGCGTTGGGCGTCATCTTCGGCGCCAATATCGGCACGACCATCACCGGTTGGCTGGTCGCGGTTCTGGGTTTCAAACTCAATTTCGAGACAATCGTCCTGCCTCTGATATTCCTGGGGGCGCTGTTTCGGTTGTTCGGCGGCGGCCGCCTTGCAATGTTCGGCACGGCGCTGCGCGAAGCAAGGATCGAGGTGGCCGAGGATTGATCGATAGACTTCTTGAACGTCGGCCGCCCTGGCCGACAGCCGGTCCAGGCGCGCCCGGGACCCTTACGGCACTAAAAGCGCTACTGTTTCTGTAACACCTGTAGCGCCCAGGAGCATTGGTCCCTAGAATGCCCCCATGGAGGCATTCGCATGGCGCGTCGACTAGCTGCGATTCTGGCCGCGGACGTGGTGGGCTATTCCCGGCTCATGGCGGAGGACGAGGCCGGCACACTGGCTGCACTCAAGGCGCATCGCCGCGAAATCTTCGATCCTGAAATCGAGAAGCGGGGCGGGCGTATCGTCAAGGTCATGGGCGACGGCGTTCTGGTGGAGTTCGCCTCCGTCGTCGATGCCGTCGAGAGCGCCTTGGCAATCCAGCAGGCGCTGGCGCGCGAGCATGGCAAGATCACGCTGCGCATCGGCATCAATCTCGGCGACGTCATCATCGAAGGCGACGACATCTATGGCGACGGTGTGAATGTCGCCGCGCGGCTGGAGCAGTTGGCCGAACCGGGTGGCATCCTGGTTTCCGACGACGTCTGCCGCCACTCACGCGGCAGGGTCGACGCGACATTCGAGGACATGGGTGAGCAGCGCCTGAAAAACATCGAACTGCCCGTCATGGTCTGGCGCTGGCACGCCGGTCCGTTGCGCGCAAATGACGAGGCGGCGAAGCCGGCTGAAAAGCCGGCATTGGCCCTGCCCGACAAGCCATCGATCGCCGTATTGCCGTTCGACAACATGTCGAGCGATCCAGATCAGGACTATTTCGCCGACGGGGTCGTCGAGGCGCTGACCGCCGCGCTCAGCCGGATCCGCTCCTTCTTCGTCATCGCCCGTAATTCCGCCTTCACATACAAGGGCACGCAGACCGATGTGCGCGATATCGGTCGCGAACTGGGCGTCAGATACGTCCTCGAGGGCAGCGTGCAACGCGCCGGTGGCAGGGTCAGGATCACCGTGCAGCTGATCGAGACGGACAGCGGCGCGCATGTCTGGGCGGAAAAATATGACGGCTCGCTCGACGACATTTTCGACCTGCAGGACCGCATCACCGAACAGGTGGCCGGTGCGCTTCAACCCTCCATCCGCCTGGCGGAGATCGACCGGGTCGGCCGCAAGCGGCCGCAGGATCTGGGCGCCTACGACTACACCATGCGCGCCTTCCGACATGTCTGGGAGCTGGAAAAGGACGAGGCGACAAGGGCTCTGTCACTGCTCTCCAAGGCGCTGGAGATCGAACCGGACTACCCGCTGGCGCTTGCCCTGACATCGTGGTGCCACGCGCAAAGTTCGGTCTACAATTGGGCCGCCGATATCTCCGCGGCCAAATCCGTCTCCCTCGAACTTGCCGAACGCGCCGCCGACCTATCGGCTGATGATCCACTCATTCTCACCGTGCTCGGCACGGTGCACACCTTTGTTTCGAATTTCGGCGCGGCCCGAGTGCTGCTCCAGCGCGCCGTCTCGCTCGATCCCAACTCGGCCTGGGCATGGACCCGGCTTGGCTGGCTCGACGTCTATACGGACCGGTGGAAAGAGGCGATCGAGAAATTCGAAAGGTCGATCCGCCTGAGCCCGCTGGATCCGATGAATTTCAACAATCTGGTGGGGTTGGCGTCTTCCCATCAGGTCGCCGGAGACGACGCGAAAGCCGCCGAAGGGTTCCTTGCCGCCCTGAACGAGCGGCCGAACGCGATATGGATATACCGCAATCTCGCGCCGGCGCTTCTGGGTGCGGGCCGCGAGGCCGAAGCGCGCGCTGCGATGGAAACCTTGAAGAAAGCCTATCCGGACATGACCGTGAAGCGTTTCAAGGAGGCGATGGTGTTTTCCCCGGCCACGCTGGAGCGGATCGGCGTTCAGTTGCACGAACTCGGCGTTCCCGACTCGTAGGAACCACCCTGCCCCCGACACGCAATCATCCCCGCCATTTCTTCCGCACTCAAGATCGTCAGATCACCGGAGTATCGGCCACGCGCAGGCCTTTCATGCCGCGCAACAGCAATTGAGGGTCGACCACGGAACCCGCAACCGGTCCGCCCCCGATCACGAGTTTCGATTGTGCGGTTTCGCAGTTGTGCCACTTTGGCAAGCCATGCTGTAGTTGGCCATGCTGTTGTTGGCCTTCCCGTCCCTGGCCATTCCCAAGGCGACTGCCGATAATTCCGAAATCACCCAGCGGAGAAATGTGCCATGAAAGCGAGCGACGTGCTGACGAACGCCTATTCCATGCCGTTGACCAGCCCCGCCTACCCGAGGGGGCCGTACCGGTTCATCGACCGCGAATTCCTGATCATCACATACCGCACGGACCCGGTGAAACTGCGCGAAATCGTGCCGGAACCGCTCGAAATTGCCGAACCCGTGGTCAAGTTCGAGTTCATCCGCATGCCGGATTCGACCGGTTTCGGCGACTATACCGAAGCCGGCCAGGTCATTCCGGTCCGGTTCGGTGACCAGGTCGGCGGCTACTCGCACGCCATGTATCTCAATGACGGCCCGCCGATTTTCGGAGGACGCGAATTGTGGGGCTTTCCCAAGAAATACGCCCAGCCCTCATTGTCGGTCGAACGCGATACGCTGGTCGGCACGCTCGATTACGGTCCGGTGCGCGTCGCGACGGGCACGATGGGATTCAAGCATTCCACCCTCGATCACGACGCGGTGCTAAAATCGCTCGCGGCCCCGAACTTCCTCCTGAAGATCATACCCCACGTCGACGGAACCCCGCGCATCTGCGAAATCGTCCGCTACGAACTCCAGGATGTTGCCCTCAAGGGCGCGTGGACCGGACCGGCCGCCCTCGACCTGCGCCCGCACGCCCTTGCCCCGGTTGCCGATCTTCCGGTCCTGGAAGTGGTCTCGGCCGTGCATCTGCGCGCCGATCTGACCCTTGGTCTCGGCAGCGTTGTCCACGATTATCTCGCCTAGGCAGTGTAGATAGATTGCGCTTTGCGTAAGCGGCCGTCAGCGGGATTTTTTTGATGACTGATAGCGCCTGCGCGCCGCCGCGACAGCCATCTCGTTCTCGATGGCCCAGTCCGTCAGCGCTGCAAGCGGACCGAGCAGCGTCGTGCCGAGCCTGGTCAGGCCGTAATCCACCCGGGGCGGAATGGTCGGCGTGACCGTGCGTTCGACTAGGCCGTCCTTTTCGAGTTCGCGCAACACCGTGGTCAATGATTTCTGGGTGATACCGCCGATTTCGCGCTTGAGTTCGGTAAAGCGTTTCGGCCGCTCGCTCAGCAGGCCGACGACAAGCACGGCCCATTTGCTGCCGACGATCTGCAGCAGTTCGCGTATCGGGCCGCATCTTGGATGCTGGTAGGCGAGCTGTGGTTTCATGCACGATACCCGGGTAGACTTTCCGTGCCTTCTTGCGCATCGGGCGCTGGCATTTATGTAACTATGGTATCATAAAGATACGATGGTATCGAAAAGCTACTTTGGATCCAACCCACGCTATCGCTGAAAACCCGGGGGCACCAGCAATGACATTGAAACTGAAGATCATCATCGCCAGCACGCGTCCGGGCCGCAAGGGGCCGATCGTTGCCGACTGGGTCAAGACATTCGCCGACGAATTCGGCCAGTTCGAGGTCGATCTGGTCGATCTCGCCGAACTCGACCTGCCGCTGCTCGACGAGCCCAAACACCCGGCCATGAAGGATTACCAGCACGATCACACCAAGCGCTGGAGCGCCATCATCGACGGGGCCGATGCCTTTGTCTTCGTCACGCCGGAATATGATTTCTTCGCGCCCGCCGCGCTGGTCAACGCCATTCAGTGCCTGTCGCGCGAATGGAAATACAAGCCGGCGGCGATCGTCAGCTATGGCGGTATCTCGGGCGGTTTGCGCTCGACCCAGGAGCTTCGCCTGCTGTTCTCCAATGTCGGCGGGGTCGCGCTGCCGCAATCTGTGCCAATGCCCTTCTTCAACCAGTTCATCGGTGAAGATGGCATCTTCACGCCCAATGAACCGATGCTCGACGGCATCAAGCTGACGTTCACCGAACTGCTGAAATGGGCGACGGCACTGAAGCCGATGCGCGAGACGGCCTGAGATCGCCCGGAGAGGTTCGCCCTCCCCGGCAATGCGGTTTCAGCGCTGCTGGCGCAACATCGACAAATTGCGCTTCACGCTCTCGACCGTCAGGTCGATCTCCCCGCGTGTGTTGTAACTGGCGATACCGATCCTGACCACGCCATGCGCCGGATCGATGCCGAGCTGGTGCACCACGCCCCAGGCGTAATTGTGTCCGGCCCAGCAGAAGATGCCCTCGCCGTTCATCAGGTCGACCAGGGAAGCCGGCACGATGCCGTCGACGGTGAACGAAACGGTCGGTACCCGCTCGGCGAGCCGTGCGGCGTCAGTGATGCCATGGATGCGCAGCCCGTCGATGTCGCAAATGCCGTCGATCAGCCTTTGCGCCAGCGGGTTTTCATGGGCAGTCGCCGCCGCATAGGCCGCCACGATCTTGTCGCGACGCGAACCTGACGCGCCGGTCATCTCGCCCAGTTCGGCGAAATGATCGACCGTCGCGGTCAGCCCGGCCAGCAACTCGATCTGCGGCGTGCCGGTCTCGAAACGGCCCGGCAATTCGTTGGCCGAACACACCAGCTTGTAGGGCGTGAGCGCCTCCAGCGCCTCGCGCCTGCCCCACACGATGCCGAGATGCGGCCCGAAGAACTTGTAGGCGCTGCAGGCGAGGAAATCGCAGCCGATATCGGCGACATCGATGGCGCCGTGCGGCGCAAACTGCACCGCGTCGACATAGACCAGAGCGCCGGCATCTCTGGCGATCGCGGTCAATTCCTTCACCCGGTTGACCGAGCCGGTGAGGTTGGAGGCATAGCTGAGCGCCGCCAGCTTGGTCTTTTCGTTGACCGCGGCCTTCAGCGCATCGGGTTCGACCTGCCAGCTGTCAACCGAAAACGGCACGCGGCGAATGTCCGCGCCCCTGTCCTCGGCCGCCTGCACCCACGGCCCGACATTGCCCTCGTGGTCCATGCGGGTGACGACGATTTCGTCGCCCTCCTTCCATGACCGCGCCAGCGTGCGCGACAGATGGTAGGTCAGCGTCGTCATGTTCGGGCCGATGACGATCTCCTCGCCCGATTCTGCGCCAAGGAAATCGGCCATCGCTGCATGCGCCTCGGCGGTGATGGCGGTGGATTCTTCAGTTGTCGCGAAATGGCCGCCCAGATTGGCGTTGTGGTTGAGGATGGTGTCGCGAATGGCGTCGGCAACGCGGACCGGCACCTGCGTGCCGGCCGGATTGTCGAGATAGATCGCGTCATGGCCATTGACCTGGCGGCTCAGCGAGGGAAAACGCCCACGTACGGTATCAATTGGAAAACTCATCGAAGTATTTTGTCTGTCACGTTGAAATTGAATGTTTTCCTGGACCGCTGCACCCGGCTTCAGGTCCCTGTCTCATAGGCGAGCACCGCGCCGGCCAGATCCTCCAGCGCCGCACCGACCGATTTGAACACAGTGATCTCGCTGTCGGAAGCGCGGCCCTTGTGCCTACCGCGCGTGAGTTCGGCCAGCTCCGCGACGATGTCGGATTCCTTCAACGCGCCTGATTGCATCGCCAGCACGATATCGCCGGCTTCCTTTGTCGCCCCGGCCCGGGTATCGACGAAAACGCTCGCCCGCCGCATGGCTTCGTCGTCGCTCTCGCGCATGGTTGGCGTGAACGCCCCAACAAGATCGAGATGCGCGCCCTCCTTCAGCCATGCGCCCTTGACCAGCGGATCACTCGACAAGGTGGCGCAGGAGACGATATCGGCAACGCGTACGGCTGCCTCCAGATCGTCCGCAGCTTCGGCCTCGAAACCTGCCGCGGCCGCCCGCTCGGCCACCGCTTCCGCCTTTTCGCGCGAGCGGCCCCAGATCGTCACCCAGCGGATGGGGCGCACCGCAGCATGCGCCTCGACCAGATTGAGTGCCAACCGCCCCGTGCCGACGACCAGCAGATGGCCGGCATCCTTGCGCGCCAGATAATCGGAGGCGAGCGCGGAAGCCGCCGCCGTACGCCGCGCCGTCAGTTCGCCGCCGTCGATCATGGCAAGCATTTCGCCATTGGCCGCAGACATCAGCACATAGGCCGCGTTGACCGCCGCCTTGCCCCTTGCCGCATTGCCGGGAAACACCGTGGCGACCTTGACACCCATGAAGGCCCTGGTCTGCCATGCCGGCATCAGCAGCAGCGTGGCATCCGGCTCACCAGGCACTTGAACCGTATGATGATGGCGCACCGGCATTTCGCAGTCCGCGGCAAACATCGCCCGCAACGCCTCGACCAGCTCCTTCATCGGCAGCGCGTTGTGCGTATGTTTCTCGTCCAGCACCAGCATCAATTGGCCCCCTTCTTCCCGACGAGCGGGCTGAAAACCATCAGGCTCAGGATTTCAAACAGCATCTGCGCACCCGCATGCGCGGTATTGGTGGTGGAATCGTATTGCGGCGCGACTTCAACAACATCGCCGCCGCAGATGGCAAGTCCCTTCAGCCCCCGGATCAATTCCAGGATTTCCCTTGTCGACGGCCCGCCCACCTCCGGCGTGCCGGTCCCCGGCGCGAAGGCCGGATCGAGGCTGTCGATATCGAAGGAGAGATAGAAGGGCTGGTCGCCGACCACCGCCCTCGCCTTTTCGACGATCGCGGCCATGCCCATCGCCGGCATTTCCTCGGCATGGATCACCGTCATGCCGCTGTCGTAGGAAAACTCCCACAGATATTCCGCCGCCCCCCTGATCCCGATCTGGATGGTCCGCGTCGGATCGAGCACCCCGTCGAGCACCGCATTGCGGAACGGTCCGCCATGATGGAACTTTGATTGATCAAACGGTCCGCCAGTGTCGCAATGGGCGTCGATATGGACCAGTCCGACCGGCGCCTTCGCACCCACCGCCTTCAGGATCGACTGCGTGATCGAATGGTCGCCTCCGACCGCCAGTGGCGCAATGCCGGCACCGACGATTTTGCCGAACCACTCGGCGATATCCTCATGGCACATGTCGAGGCTGTAGCGGCTGCGCATCGGAACGTCGCCGATATCGGCCACCTTCAGTTCATGTACCGGTGCGCAGTCGAGCACATGATTGTAGGGCCCGATACGTTCGATGGCGCGTAGTGCGCGCGGTCCGAAACGCGCGCCCGTGCGGTTGGTGACGCCCAGATCCATCGGCACGCCGACCATCGCCACCTGCAGGCCGGACAGATCCGGATTGCGCGGATCGACATGGCGGAACGGCGCATCGAGCAGGGTCGGCACGCCGGCATAGGGCGCCGATCGTGTGCCATCCGGCGAAAAGATGTGTTCGGCGACGCGCCTGAACTTTGGATCGCGCACCTCCCCGCCCTTGTCGCCGGCATATTTCGCCCTGAGCGCATTCAGTTTCTTGTCGTCCCAGGTCAACTCCTGCCTCGCCTTTTTTACGGGCGCGCTTCCGGCGCCATCTGACACGGTAGAGGCTTGGCTGGCCGGCGGCAATGGCGATGGGGCAGCATGCTCACGACACCGGCGGTGCGCCGCCTGCTTCCGTGTGCCTGGCGATATAGTCGTCGAGTACGCCCTGGCGCTCGGCAGCTACCGGCGGCGGGGTGAAGCCCTCGACGATCTCGCGCCAGATCGCGGTCGCCCGTTCCGGCGAGGTTTGCGATCCGGCCGCCGTCCAGTTGCCGAAATTCGACCAGTCCGCCACCAGCGGCTCGTAGAAGGCGGTGCGGTAGCGGCTCATCGTGTGCGCGGCGGAGAAGAAATGCCCGCCCGGCTGCACCTCGGCAATCGCATCGAACCCGATCGCGTCGTCATCGCCCGGCACCGGCTTGCACAGTTCGGCGACCATCTGCAGCACCTCGATGTCGACGATCATCTTTTCGAGCGACACCGCCAGCCCGCCCTCGATCCAGCCGGCCGCGTGGACCAGCATGTTGCAGCCGCCGAGGATCGCGCCCCACATCGCCATCTGCGTCTCGTTGGCGGCCTGCGCATCGACCGCGTTCGACGCCGTACCGCCGCCGCCACGCCATGGCAGGCCGATATGGCGCGCCAGCTGCCCTGCCCCCAGCGCGGAAGTGAAATGCTCCGGTGTGCCGAAGGCCGGCGCGCCCGATTTCATGTCCACCGAGGAAGCGAAACTGCCATAGAGCACCGGCGCGCCCGCGCGGACAATTTGCGCCAGCGTTATCCCCGCCAGCGCCTCGGCATGCTGCAGCGTCAGCGCGCCGGCAATGGTGATCGGCGCCATGGCGCCGGCGAGGCAGAATGGCGTGATGATCGATATCTGCCCCCATTCGGCGAAATCGATGATGCCCTGCGCCATCGGAATGTCGAGCTGGCGCGGCGAATTGGTGTTGATCACCGTATAAGTGTGCGGCTCGGCCCTGAACGTCTCCTCCGACAGGCCATAGGCGAGTTGCAGCATTTCGAAGCCTTCGGTCACCTGCGGCGTGCCACGCGCATAGACGAAGGGCAGTTTGTCGGACGTCTCCACCTGCACCTTGGTCATGGCGTAATGGCGAAGTTCGTTCGCCACGTCCTGCGGTTCGACCGAGGCCGTCATGGTGTGCATCACGTCGAAATGCTGGCTGATCTTCGCGATGGAAGTAAAATCGGCAAGACTTGCCGGCCGTCTTCCCTCGACACGGTCGGAAACATTCGGTGCACCCGCCCCGGACATGAAGGTGAGCGCACCCTCTTCGTAGACGAGGTCGCGTTCGGGCGAAGGCGCACATGCGTGGATGCTTTTCGGCGCGCTTTTCAGCGCGTGGCCCACGATGTCTCGGCCGATGCGCACCATCTGGCTGTCTTCGTCGACCAGAGCGCCTGCTTCGGTAAAACGCTGGCGCGCCTCAGGCAGCAGCACCTTGATGCCAAGTTCCTCCAGCACCTTGAGCGCCGTGTCGTGGATCGCCGCGATTCGGTCGTCGCTGAAAACGGCCTGCGGGCGAAACGGATTGGTAAGCCGGCGATAATCCGTCACCCGCTTTTGGCCGACCCCTTCCCTGCCGCGCCTGCTACGCCTTCGCCCGCCCGGTTCTTCGCCCATCGCCATGCTCCGCATTCACAGGTTTCCTGACGAACCTATAACGCAAGCAGCGGAGAGCCGAGACGAAAACGGCAGATGACCGCACAATGGCGCAGCATCGCAGGATGCCGCGCCATCGCAGAATTCGTCCATTTCCGGCCTTTATCGCTCGCTGTCCAGCATTGCCATTTGCGGAGCGGCGTAGCGCTCGCCGGCAGCGGCCCCCTTCGGCACCGCGCTTTCGATATGCTCCAGATCGCTGTCGCTCAATTCCACATCGAGTGCATGGAGCGACTCGTCCAGCCGGTCGCGCCGCCTTGCCCCGACAAGCGGGACGATGTCGTTTCCACGCGACAACACCCAGGCAATTGCGATTTGGGCTGCCGTCACGCCCTTGTCGGCTGCCACGGCCTGCAGCGCCTCGACCAGTACAAGGTTGCGGTCGAGGTTTTCGCCCTGGAAGCGCGGCGAATGAACGCGAAAGTCCTTTGCCATGTCCTTGTCCTTCGACCAGTGCCCGCTGATCAGCCCGCGCGACAACACGCCATAGGCGGTCATGCCGATCCCGAGTTCGCGCAGTATCGGGAGTATCCTGTCCTCGACACCGCGCGAAATCAGCGAGTATTCGATCTGTAGATCGGCGATCGGATGTACCGCTGCGGCACGGCGGATGGTCTCGGGCCCGACTTCCGAAAGCCCGATACGACGGACATAACCGGCATCGACCATCTCCTTGATCGCACCGACGGTATCCTCAATGGGCACGTTCGGGTCGAGCCGCGCCGGCCGGTAGATGTCGATATGGTCGGTGCCGAGCCGCTTCAGCGTATAGGCTAACGCAGTCTTGACCGCTGCCGGCCGCGCGTCATAGCCAAGCCAACCGTTATCCGGGCCGCGCAGCGCGCCGAATTTGACACTGATCAGCGCCTTGTCACGCTTGCCGCCTCGCAATGCCTCGCCGATCAGCATCTCGTTGTGGCCCATGGCGTAGAAATCGCCGGTGTCGAGCAGCGTCACACCGGCTTCCATCGCCGCATGGATGGTGGCGATGCTCTCGCTGCGGTCCGCCGCACCGTAGAAATCGGGCGACATGCCCATGCAGCCCAGCCCGACCGCCGAAACCTGCGGTCCGGTCTTGCCCAATTGCCTCATTTGCATCCTGTCTCTCCATCATTGGATTTGCCGTTCGCTGGACAAGATAGGGACAGGTATTTATTTTGATAACCGAGCTAATCTTGAATAGACTGTTCGGTAGTACAAACAATGAAAAATGTGAGTCTCGACGCGCTGGATCTCTTCGCTGATGTCGCGAGAACACGCAGTTTCCGCCGCACCGCCGCCACGCGCGGCGTGTCACCGGCAACGGTGAGCCAGACCGTCAAGGATTTGGAAGCGCGGCTCGGCATGCGGCTCTTGAACCGCACCACACGCAGCGTTGCTCCGACGGAGGCCGGCAGCCGATTGCTGGAAAAACTCGCACCCGCGCTTGCCGATGCGCGCATCGCCGTCGATCAGGCATCCGCAGAACCGGGTGTCCCGACAGGCACGCTGCGCATCAACGCGCCGCTGCCCGCCATCGATCTGGTGCTGGCGCCAATGGTTCCCGGCTTTCTGGCCGCCTATCCTCAGATTCGTCTGGAAATCGTCTCCGAACCCGCGCTGGTCGACATCGTCGCCGAGGGGTTCGACGCAGGCGTGCGCTGGGACGAGGACCTGCCGCAGGACATGGTCGCGGTGCGACTGGGAGGCGAACAGCGCTACGCCCTCGTCGCCTCGCCGGCGCTCATCGCCGAATACGGCATGCCGGCCCACCCGCGTGATCTGATGAACATGCCCTGCATCCGACAGACCTATAACGACCGCGCCCACCCCTGGGAGTTCGAACGCGATGGCGAGGTCCTGTTGCTCGACCCGCCATCCCGGCTTGTCTCCATGCCCGTCGCACTGAAGCACCGCGCCGCAATAGACGGCGTCGGGTTCTGGGCGACCTTCGAAGGCTATGTCGCCGACGACATCAAGGCAGGCAGGCTCGTCAGCGTGCTCGAAGACTGGTTTCCGCCCTTCCCGGGACCGTATCTCTATTTCCCGGGAAACCGCTTTGTCCCGCCGCCGCTAAGGGCGTTCATCGACTACGTGAAAGCGCGGCGCTCTCACGCGTAATTGTTCACGACCCTATCCAACACTTCCCGCCGGCCAAGGACCGGCTGCGGTTCGATGTCGCCCTTTCGACACGCGACGATGGCGAATTTTTACAATCCTCCCGTCCGTATCTTTGAAACAACACGGGCAAGATGCGCAGAATCATCGGCGCTGCCGGCGCCGAACGGTCGAAAGAGGTTATTCATGCGAAGAATTCTGGCAACAGTTCTGGCGGCTTCGATGGGCGCCGGGATCATGGCCTGCAACGCCAGCGCGTCCACAGTCATCGTTTCGCCTGTCGACGCAATCGCCTCCACCACGAATGGCATCAACGATCTCGATATCGGCAACACGATCGATCATTCGGGTCTGACCATCGATTTCATTAATGGCGTCACCGATTTCGACAGCTACATCGCACTCGATCCCTATCACAGCTCCGCTGCGGCAGGAAATGAATGGTTCAGTAGATCCTATCCAAGCCTGACGTATACGCACCAGACGCTCTGGTTCGATCTGGGCTCGATCATGCAGGTGGACCGCCTAGCCTTCTGGAACGAGGAATTCGCCGGGATCAGCGGATTCGAGATGAGCTATTCCACCGACAACGTAACCTTCACGGATATCGGCCATTTCACCACGACAAACAATCCGGGCGCTACGGGAACGGCCGGCGCGACCCAGCCCTACTGGTATCTTCCCGACGTGTTGACCTTTTCCCAAGTCGATATGCGCTACTTCAGTATCTATACGGATACGTGCCCGGCAGCCGGTTCGCTCGGCTACTGGGGTTGCAGTCTTGGCGAAATCGCCGTCGGTGCACAGTCGGCATCGACCGTTCCGGTGCCTGCCGCCCTGCCGCTGGTTATTTCCGGCATCGGCGCGCTTGGACTTGTCGGCTGGCGCAGGCGCCGTCGACCGGCCGCCTAGACAACTATCCGATCGCGTCGCAGCTCACACGTAGCGATTGACCACGTTCTCCAGCATTTCCTGGCGGCCTGAGGCCGGCTGCGGGTTGATGTCGTCTTTCTCGACACGCGCAGCGATGGCATCGAGGCTTTCCCCGCCCGACAGCATTTTTTGGGCGATCGGATCGTTCCAGCCAGCGTAGCGCAGTTCGAGCGGCGCCTCCAAGGCACTGTCTTTCACCATTCTCGCCGCCGCCTTCAAACCGCGCGCGCAGACATCCATGGCCCCGATATGGGCGGCCAGCAGGTCTTGCGGATCAAGCGACTGGCGGCGCAGCTTCGCGTCGAAATTGGTGCCGCCGGTGGTAAAGCCGCCGCCAGCCAGAATGTGATAATAGGCTAGCGCGACTTCCGGCACATTGTTGGGGAACTGGTCGGTGTCCCAGCCAGACTGGTAGTCGTTGCGGTTCATGTCGATCGAGCCGAAAATGCCGAGCGCCATCGCCAGCGCCAGCTCGTGCTCGAAGGAATGGCCGGCAAGGATCGCGTGGCCCTGCTCGATATTGACCTTCACCTCGCCTTCCAGCCCGTGGCGCTTCAAAAAGCCGTAGACGGTCGCCACATCGTAGTCGTACTGGTGCTTGGTCGGCTCCTGCGGCTTCGGCTCGATCAGGATCGTGCCATTGAAACCTGTTTTGTGCTTGTACTCGACCACAAGATTGAGGAACCGGCCAAGTTGGGCGTCCTCGCGCTTGATGTCCGTGTTGAGCAGGGTTTCATAGCCCTCTCGCCCGCCCCACAGCACATAGTTCGCGCCGCCAAGCCGATGCGTGGCGTCGATGCAGCTTTTCACCGTTGCCGCCGCGAAGGCGAAGACGTCCGGATCGGGATTGGTCGCCGCCCCTGACATGTAGCGTCGATTGGAGAACAAATTCGCCGTGCCCCACAGCAGCTTGACCCCGGTGTCTTGAATCTTTTTCTCGAAATAGTCGGCGATCTCGTTGAGATTCCTTGTGCTTTCGGCAAAGTCCTTGCCTTCTGGGCGCACGTCTGCATCATGGAAGCAGAAGAACGGCACGCCGAGCGCCGAAAACATCTCGAAGGCGACATCGGCCTTCAGTTTCGCAGCATCCATCGTGTCGCCCATCTGATCGGCGAACCAGGGCCGCTGGAATGTCTGCCCGCCGAAAGGGTCGCCGCCCGGCCAGGTGAAGCTGTGCCAGTAAGCCACCGCGAAGCGCAGATGGTCCGCCAGCCGCTTGCCCATCACGATCTCGTCGGGATCATAATGATGAAAGGCAAGCGGATTGTCGCTGTCAGGTCCCTCGAACGGGATCTTGGTGATGTCGCCGAAAAAGCCGGTTGTCATGAAATGCCTCCTCAGGAATTCATCGATTGTCTTATGGCTGGATAAAGTGCCCGGTAGCGCTGGTAGGCCGCCTCGAAGGCGGAGCTGAGCGCGGTCCGGGGTTCGATACTCCTGGCAACAGGCGGCGGCGCACAGACGGCCAGCGGGTCGGCGCCCTCCGCTGCGATCAGGCCCAGTCGCGCCGCGCCGAACGCGGCGCCGAAATCCCCGTCAGCGGGTACGTCGACCGCAATATCGAGTGCGGTTGCAATCGTTTGCAGCCAATAGGCCGAGTGCGACCCGCCGCCGACAGCGCTGGCCCGCGCAACGCTTGTACCGGCGGCCTTCAACGCTTCCAGGCTGTCGCGGAAAGCGAAGGCCACCCCTTCGACCACGGCGCGCGTCAGTTCGGCACGGCCGCTTTCGTGGCCGAGACCGGCAAAGGCGCCGCGGATCGCCGCATCATTGTGCGGCGTGCGCTCGCCCGAAAGATAGGGAAGGAAGGTGATGCTGCCGGGCGCCTTAACGGTCTCGCCCAGTTCGAACGTCAATTCGGCAGGCGCCGTACCAGTCACCTTCGCCAGCCAGTTCAGGGAATCCGTCGCCGACAGGATGACGCCCATCTGGTGCCATGCGCCGGGCAATGCGTGACAGAAGGTGTGCACCGCGCTTTCGGGATTCGGCAGATAGGCGCCATTGGCCGCAAACAGCACGCCCGAGGTGCCGATGGACAAAAAGGCCGAGCCTGGGTGAACGGTACCCATGCCGATGGCGGAGGCGGCATTGTCTCCCGCCCCCCCTGCGATAACCACTTCGGCGTCCATGCCCCAGCGCTCGGCGAGTTCCTTTCGCAATGTACCGGAAATCTCGCTGCCCTCGATGAGATGCGGCATCTGTTCGGGCACCATCCCGCTCTTGCCCAGAAGCGTCGGTGACCATGCCCGTTTCGCAACGTCGAGCCAACTTGTCCCCGCCGAGTCGGACATTTCGGAAACATGTTCACCGGTCAGCCAATGCCGCAGATAGTCCTTCGGCAGCAGAACCTTGGCGACTTTCGCGAAAACCATTGGCTCGTTGTTTCGCACCCAGACGAGTTTCGGCGCGGTGAAGCCCGCAAAGACGATATTGCCCGAGATCGACCGGAAATCGGGGTCGGCGTCGAGTTCGGCGGCTTCCTTGAAGCTGCGCACGTCGTTCCACAGGATGCAGGGCCTCAGCACCCGGTCGCCGGAGTCCAGCAGCGTGGCGCCGTGCATCTGGCCGGAAAGACCGATGCCTTTCACAGCCGCCAGTTCGCGCGCATGGCTGGCGCCGATCTCTCCGATCGCTGCTTCGGTGGCCGCGATCCAGTCCGCCGGGTCTTGCTCCGACCAGCCTGAATGCGGCCGCGAAACATCGAGCGCACCCTTACCCTCTGCCACGACGCCCTGGCGTTCGTCGATCAGCAGCGCCTTGACGCCGGACGTGCCCAGATCGATGCCAAGATACATCAGCGGTCAGTCCCGTATCGCACCGGGACCGGGCACCGCATTGGGCGGGCATTTGCCGAGAATGATCATCCCCAGCACCTCGTCCTTGGTCACTTCTTTCGTGCTCGCCATGCCCACGACCTGGCCGCTCTTGATCACATAGAGCCGGTCGGCCAGATCGAACACATCGTGGATGTCGTGGCTGATCAGGAAGATGCCGATGCCCTCGGCCTTCAACTGCTTGATCAGGTCGGCGACCTGCGCCGTCTCCTGCGGGCCGAGCGCGGCCGTCGGCTCGTCCATGATCAGCACATGGGCATTGAAGTGGATGGCGCGGGCGATCGCCACCGACTGGCGCTGGCCGCCCGACAGCGCGATCACCGGTTCCTTGAACCGCACGAAGCGCGGATTGAGACGGCCCATCACCTTGCGCGCCTCCGCCTCCATTGCCGCGTCGTCCAGCGTGCCCCAGCGCGTACGCAATTCGCGTCCAAGGAAAAGATTGGAGGCCGCGTCGACATTGTCGGCAAGCGCCAGCGTCTGGTAGATCGTCTCGATGCCGTAATCCTTGGCGTCGCGCGGATTGTTGATCGGCGCCTCCTCGCCATTGACCCTGATCGTGCCGCTGTCGCGCCGGATCGCGCCCGACAGCATCTTGATCAGCACCGTCTTGCCGGCGCCGTTATGGCCGAGAATGCCCACCACCTCACCGGGAAAGAGATTGATGTCGATGCGATCGACGGCATGCAGGCCGCCGAATGACTTGCTCATGCCGGTCATCTCGACCAGCGGCGTCTCACCCTCACGGGTGTTGTGCGCCGGAGACCCGGCAGCCAACTCGCTCATTGTCGCCTCCTCTACTTGCGCCGGCGCCGATAGACCGTGTCGATGAAGACGGCGATCACCAGAACCGAACCGACGACGATCTGCTGCACGGCCGAGTCGAAACCGACCAGCACCATGCCGGACTGCAGCGACTGCATGACCAGCGCACCCAGGATCGCGCCGTAGATCGTGCCCAGCCCGCCACTGAACGAGGTGCCGCCGATCACCGCGGCGGCAATCACGTAAAGCTCGTCCAGCGTGCCGAGCGCATTGGTGGCCGAGTTGAGGCGCGCGCTGGAAATCACCGCTGACACGCCGCACAGCAAGCCCATCAGCGCGAACACCTTCAGCGTAACCCAGCGCGTGTTGATGCCGGCCAGTTCCGCCGCTTCCGGATTGCCGCCGATAGCGAAGACGTAGCGCCCGAAACGGGTCCTGGTGGCCAGGAATGTCATGACGATGCCGACACCGATGAGGATCAGCACCGGAATGGCAAAGCCAGTCGAGATGAAAACGCCGCTCTCGGGCATCTCCAGCCCGGCGGCTCTGTAATACTGCCTGACGATGCCGCTCGGCCAGGGATAGGCGTTGACCAGAAGCACGAAGCCGACGATCAGGGCGCAACCGACGGCGCCGACCAATATCTCCGCCCATATCGGCCTGAGCGGGAAGCCGAAACGCTGGCGCTGGCGTCGGCCCAGGACGATCAGCGCGATGACGCCGGCACAGGCGATCAGACCGATAATCCAGCTTCCGTACGCGCCGATCGAACCATGCGGACCACCGCCCAGAAGCGCGAAAGTGCTGTCGACCGGCGACACGGTTTCCCCGCGCGCCACCAGATAGGCCGCGCCGCGCCACACAAGCTGTCCGCCGAGCGTGACGATGAAGGCCGGAACGCGCAGATAGGCGATCACCCAGCCATGCAGGGCGCCGACCAGCGTGCCCAGCACCAGGCCGACGATGATGGTGATGATCCAGATGAACGGACTGCCGAGGCCGAGCAGCGGCGGCAGGTACCAGACCTGCGTGACGCCCATGGCCACCGCCGTGAAACCCAGGATCGATCCAACCGAAAGATCGATGTGGCGCATGACGATGACCAGCACCATGCCCGTCGCCATCACGCCGATCGACGCGGTCTGGACCGACAGATTCCACAAATTGCGCGGGGTGAGAAACGCCCCGTAACCATTGAAGAAGAGACCGTAGAGATGAAAGCCAACCCAGATCAGCGCCAGCGCACCGATCATGCCAAGCAGGCGGGAATCGATCTCGGTAGCCCTTAGAAACCGGGTAAAGGCGCCCTCATCACTTGCGGATGGAGCACTCTTGGCGGCGACATCACTCATGCTTTTCCCTCCCCTGGCGACAACTCCGTCCTCCTCGCCTCGCAGAATGCGGAATACAGGCGGTGCATTCTAGGATGACTGCTGTCGCAGAAGGAATGCCTTTGCAGCTTCTTCTTTTAAAAGAACCGCGCCGGCGATCACTCCGGCGCGGCTCCTGTTTTCGCCCTGAAGGCGAGTCCCGTGGACTATTCGCAGCCCTTCACACCGGCCATCGCGCCTTCGCAGGCATCGGCCTTGGAAATCCATCCGGCGTCGATGACGACGTTCAGATTGTCCTTGGTGATCGGCACGGGCGCCAGGAACATGGCGTTCATCTCGACACCATTGGCGCCACCGGACCACATCATGGCACCGTCGACCGCGTTCATCGCGGTGCCTTCGGCCAGTTGCGCGGCGATATTGCCGGCAGCCTTGCCGAGTTCGCGCGCGTCCTTCCACACCGACACGGTCTGCGTGCCGCGGGCAACGCGGTTGAGTGCCGCATGGTCGCCGTCCTGGCCGGAGACCGGAACGCTGCCAGCCATGCCCTGCGCGGCAAGCGCAGCAACAACGCCACCGGCCATGCCGTCGTTTTCAGCGACCACGGCGTCAACCTTGTTGTTGTTGGCGGTAAGAATCTGCTCCATTTCCTTCTGCGCGTTATCGGGCTTCCAGCCGTCGGTATAGGTCTCGCCGACATTCTTGATCTTGCCGGCGGCCATGGCGTCATGCAGCACTTCCATGATGCCACTGTAGAGGAAATCGGCATTCGGATCGCCCTTGTCGCCCTTGATAAAGGCATAATTGCCTTCAGGCTGTGCGGCGAAGACGGCTTTCGCCTGCAGAACACCGACCTGCTTGTTGTCGAAGGTGATGTAGAAGGCGCGCTTGTCCTCGATCAGGCGGTCATAGCCGACAACCGGAATGCCTTCCGCATCCGCCTTGTCGATGGCCGGCAGGACGGCATCCTTGTCGACCGACAGGATGATCAGCGCATTGGCGCCTTGTGCGATCAGGCTTTCGACATCCGCCAGCTGCTTGGTCGCAGAATTCTGGGCGTCGGCCGAAATGTACTTATCACCATTGGCTTCGATCGCGGCCTTCATGGCCGCCTCGTCCGTCTTCCAGCGCTCTTCCTGGAAATTGGACCAGGAAACGCCGATGGTTTTACCAGCCGCGAGCGCGGAGCCCGCAAACGATACGGCAAATACTGCGCCCATAAGGGCGACTGCCAGCTTTTTCATTGAATCTCCTCCCGGTGCGGAATGCACATTGACTATGGGACAGGACAAATCCGGAAATCTACAGGAAACTCCTCCTCCCGATCCATCCTCTCGAACCTCATTATTTCGAGGATCGAAAAAAATAGTGACTCACCTCACCCTCTGTGTCAAGATGGTTTCGGCACCTGTAACCTATTGCATTGCAACAAAATTTTGCATCGCAACAAAACATGGGTTCACACGGGAGCGCCATGGGAGGAGAATATTTGCGCATGCCCGTGATCGCGAGATCCGACGATTTGCGCCGGCACAATCAGCGCCGCATCCTGCATGCATTGCGCCGGCATGGCCCCATGTCGCGCACCGAGATCAGCGGCGCAACGGGGCTGAGCGCTTCGACGGTCACCGCGATCACTGCCGCCTTTCTTGAAAACCGCACGCTCATCGAAACCCCCACGCCCGACAATGCGCTCACCCGGCGCGGCCGCCCGCAGGTCACCCTTGCGCTCAATCCGGCAATCGCCAGCCTTGGCGCATTGTCGTTGTCGCTGAACCGTGTCTCCGCCGCCGTGATCGATTATGCCGGCAATGTGGTGAGCGAGGTCGTTACCCGCATTTCCACGCGTACCGCCGACGAGCGCGCCCTTGTCGACGCCGCGGCGGAAAACCTGCGCGCTGCGATCCAGGCCAGCCCTTCACTTTCGCGTGCGCCCTTGATCGGGCCGCTGCGCCACATCGCCGTGGGCGTGCAGGGTGTGACCGACTCGGAAGGCACGGCCATGCTCTGGTCGCCGATCACGAGCCACGCAAACCTGTCCCTGAGCAAACGATTGAGCGACGAATTCGGCGTTCCCGTCACGCTTGCCAACGACTGCAACATGATCGCCCAGGCGCTCAAATGGCGCGATCCCGACCATTTCGGCGCGTCTTTCGCCGCCGTCCTGCTGTCGCATGGCATCGGTATGGGTCTGTTCATCAACGGCCGTCTTGTCGGCGGCATTTCTTCCTCGGCGACCGAATTCGGCCACATGATCCATGACCCGGACGGTGCATTATGCCGCTGCGGCAGGCGGGGCTGCGTGGAAGCCTATGCCGGCGATTATGCGATCTGGCGCGCCGCGCACGGCCAGAATCCGCTGACCCCGCCGGTCGATGATCTTGACCCAGACACGATGCGCCAGCTTGCCGACCGCGCTCGCCAGAACGACGGTCCCGAGCGCGAAGCCTACCGTGCCGCCGGCCGGGCGATCGGGTCGGCGCTTCGTTCCATGTTTGCGCTGTTCGACCCCTTCCCCGTTGCCTTTGTCGGCAGTGGCGCAGCCGCCTTCGATCTGCTCGAAGAACCGATACGCGAGGCGATCGGCGAAAGCGCCATCGGCATGGCATCTTCACAGGTGGCAATGTTCTCCTTCCCCGATGAATTTCCCCTGGTGCGCGATGGCGCCGCGATCAGCGCGCTCGATATTCTCGACAACCATGTCTTCGCACCGGCCGAGACGCCGGTTGCGGTTTCGCACGAAAGGAGGATGGGTCATGCGCTGTAGGATTTCGCGGGTAACCGGACTGGCCTCCCTGCTGGCCGTCGTGCTTGCGGGAACTGTCGGCTTCCCGGTCGCCGGCATCGCCGCGGAGGCGGCAACCCGGGCCGGGCCGGTTCCGTGGGCCGAGCAAGCCATAACCGCTCATGTCGATTCCTCGCTCTATACCGGCACGCTCGATGCTGATGCTTTGAAGCGCCTTCGCGACGAGGGCGAGCGCCTGTTCACCGCCAAGTTCACGCCGACCGACGGTCTGGGCCGGCCGATGGCCACCGGCGCAATCACGCCGGTAAAGGCCAAGCGCCCGCCGCAATCGCTGTTCTCGCGCACTGCCGGCATGGATTCCAACGGCTGTTCGAGCTGCCATGCTGAACCGGCGCCTGGAGGTGCGGGCAATTTTGCGGTCAATGTCTTCGTTTCCGAAGGCTTCACCAACGCCGACTTCGACAGTCTCGATCCGCAATTTTCCAACGAGCGCAACACCAATCACATCTTCGGTGCCGGCCTCGTCGAACTCCTCGCTCGCGAGATGACGGCGGACCTTCACCGCCTTCGTGCTGAGACCGTGCGCGAGGCCCGCGCGACCGGCAAGCCGGTGGAAGTCGAACTGGTTACCAAGGGCGTGGATTTCGGCACGCTCACCATCCAGCCCGACGGCATGGTCGATCTGTCGGGCCTCGACGGCGTGGATACCGACCTCGTTATCCGCCCCTTCTCCCAGAAAGGCGTGATGACCTCGCTTCGCCAGTTCACCATCAACGCCATGAACGACCATCACGGCATGGAGGCCGTTGAGCGCTATGGCGCGCGCTGGACCGGCGAAACCGATTTCGACGAGGACGGCGTATCCGACGAATTGATACCAGGCGACATTTCCGCACTGGTTGCCTGGCAGGCGGGGCTCAAGCCGCCGGTGCAAAAGGTTCCCGACGACCCACGCTGGAAACAGGCCGCCGCCCATGGCGACGCCGTGTTCGACACGCTCGGCTGCAATTCCTGCCACATCCGCGCCCTGCCGCTCAATTCGCTGAAATTCGCCGATCCCGGCCCGTTCGACGCCGCCGGCACGCTGCGCACCGGTGAGGTGCCTGGTGCGGTCTACGACCTGGCGCTTCTCGACTGGGCCGCCACACTGCCCCGCAATGGCGACGGCGCGGTGATGGTGCCGCTGTTCGGCGACCTGAAGCGCCACCGCATCGCCGACGCCAGGATCGCCGCGCTCGGCAACGAATTGCTGGCACAGCGCTTTGTCGACCGCGATGTGTTCCAGACCACCGAACTGTGGGGTATCGGCTCGACCGCGCCCTATGGCCATCGCGGCGATCTCCCGACGCTCGACGCGGTTATCCGCGCCCATGGCGGCGACGCGACCCCGGTCACCAGGCGCTACGAGGCGCTGGCCGAGACCGACCGTTCCGCCCTCATTGCCTTCCTCAAGACGCTGGTGATCGAACCATGAACACCCGTATGATCCTTGGCGCGGTGCTGCTGACGGCGTTAACCGTCCGGCCCGCGCTGGCTGGTTCCAGCGATGCTGGAGAAGAAACCGTCCCTCCTCCCACCATGGACATTCCGTTCATGCACGAGGAAGCCAAAGCCGCCGGCATTGACCACGCCTATCGCGGCGGCTGGGAATTTTTCGTCGGTGGCGGCGTTGCGAGTTTCGACTGCAATGGCGACCGCCGTCCCGACCTGTTCCTTGCGGGCGGCACCGAACCGGCGAGACTCTACGTCAACCGCTCGCCGACCGGCGGCGCGCTGAAATTCGAGGAAAAGGACCTCGGCCTGCCCGAGCGTGATCTGAAGAAGGTCACCGGCGCCTACCCGATCGACATCGACAATGACGGCTATATCGACCTCGCCGTCCTGCGCGTCGGCGAGAACCGGACCCTCAAGGGCGGCCCCGACTGCACCTTCACCTCCGCCAACCGCCTGCTCTCCTTCGATGGCGGGCGCGCCTGGACCACCGCCTTCGCCGCCGAATTCGAGGCCGACCTGCCCTTCCCGACACTGGCCTTCGGCAATTATGTCGATCGTTCGGCCCCCGGTTCGCCCTGGGGGACATGCCACGACAACGATCTGTTCCGCCCGCAAAAGCGCGAACTGACCGAAGACGGCAAGGCTTCCATCCCTGCCTATTCGGAGCGTACCGCGCTGTCGCCGGGCTATTGCACGTTGTCGATCCTGTTCACCGACTGGCACCGTTCCGGCACGCCGGATCTCAGGATGACAAACGACCGGCAATACTATCGCGGTGGCGAAGAGCAGTTGTGGAGCGTTCAGCCGGGCCGTCCGCCGCGCCTGTTCACCCGCTCCGACGGCTGGCGCTCGGTCAAGATCTGGGGCATGGGCATTGCCGAAGCCGATCTCAACGCCGACGGTTATCCCGAATATGCGCTGACCTCGATGGGCGACACCAAGCTGCAGACGCTGGACGAGGATGCCGAGGAGGGCAGGCCGATTTATCGCGACATCGCCTATGAGCGCGGCGCGACGGCGCAGGAGCCCTATATCGGCAGGGACGAGACCAAGCCGTCGACCGGCTGGCATGCCGAATTCGAGGATTTCAACAATGACGGCCGCCTCGACCTTTTCATTGCCAAGGGCAATGTCGAGCAGATGCCGGAATTCGCGTCCTTCGATCCCGACAACCTGCTGCTCGGCGGTCTCGGCGGCAAATTCACCGAAGCCGGCCACCTTGCCGGCATCGACCTGCCGACCAAGGGCCGCGGCGCGGCGCTGGCCGATTTCAACATGGATGGCATGCTCGATCTGCTGGTTGTCAACCGCGAGCACAATGTCTCGCTATTCCGCAATCTCGGCGCCAAGATCGACCCGCGATCTCCTGACGCAACCAAGGTCAGGCCGATGGGCAACTGGCTGGAGATCGAACTGGCCCAGAAAAACACCAATCTGAACGCCATCGGCGCGACCATTTCGGTCAAGACCGGCAATACGACGCGCGTGCGCAAGATCCAGATTGGCGGCGGTCATGCCTCCGGCCACCTGGGCTTCGTGCACGTCGGTCTTGGCGTCTCGGAACGCGCCCAGATCCGCGTGCAATGGCCGGACGGCACCTGGAGCGCGCCCTATCGCGTTTTCGCCAACAATTTCGTGCGCATCGAGCGCGACGCCGAGCAGGCGCAATACTGGTTGCCGGAGTGACAACCGGACATCCTTCGCCAATGACCGTTTTCCTCGTCCTGTTTCGTGGCATCAATGTTGGCGGCAACAAGATCGTGCGCATGGAAGTGCTGCGCGAAGCGCTGACGAAAGCCGGCTTCGACAAGGTCGCCACCTATATCCAGAGCGGCAATGTCGTGCTGACATCCGACAAGAAAGCATCGGAAGTGGCGGCCCTTGTCGCAAAGCAGTTCGAGCAGGCATTCGGTTTCTCATCGCGGCCGACCGTGCGCAGCCTCGAACAATGGCGGGAGCTGATTGCCGGCAATCCCTTTGTTGCCGAAGCAAAGGACCACAAGACCGTCTCGGAGGTCTTGCTCGACGAAACGCCGGCAGATGATGCAGTGGAACGGTTGCGAGGCTTCGCAACCACGGAACGGATCGTTCCGGGTGAAGGTGTCCTCTACCTGCACGCACCCGATGGATTCGGACGATCGAAGGTCGCCGAGAAACTGGATGCCACCTTGAAGGTGCCGCTGACCATCCGCAACTGGCGCACCATGCTCAAGCTGCTCGACATGGCCGAAAGCACCGCCAACTGACGATCTCAATCATCGCCCAGCCATTTATCGTAGTCCGACACGAGGAGATATAACGGTTCCTCGTCCTCCTCGATTTCGGCAAAGCGGCCGATGGGATCGCGGAAGATGTTATCGGTCAGATCGTCGTTGACGGTAGAGACCTCGCCGACCAGCACGTCGCCCTTTTCGCCCCAGAAGGCGTGCCAGACACCGGGTATCAACGTTACGCTTTCTCCCGGCTCGAGCACCAGATGGCCACCCGCCGGCAGCCGGCGCATCATGCCGTCGACCGGCACGGCGACATCGCCGCGCGTGTCGATCCCGCCTTCGGGGTCCGACCCGAACAGTTCCAGGACCAGCTTCGCCCCGCCACGGTTGATGATGTCCTCGGCCTTGACGACATGGCGATGCATCGGGGCCAGCTGATCGCGCCGCGAGATCATGATCTTTTCGGCATAGAGCATGCCGCCACCCATTTTCAGGTCCGCCGCCCTGCCGTTTCTGACCGTGAACAGGAAGAGACCGAGTTCGTCGAATCGGCCTTGCCCGTAATCGGTGACGTCCCAGCCGAGTCGCGCCTCGACAATACCCTCGATCTCCTTGCGATTGGCCTGCATCCATTGTGGGCTGCGATAGCCGAAGGGCGGCAGGCGATAGCCGAAGGAACGGATGAAGGCATCGCCCTGGCGAAGAATCTCGTTGACGCGCGAGCGTTTCATTTCCCCGGATTGCTCCCAGCCCCATCGCATCTCGGTGCCGCACACACCCCATATGTCGCCGCATCGCGGACATGGCGTTTGTGGCACTATTTTACGCCACTTTGTCTACAGCGCGCAAAGCCTCGCGCCACGTTCTTGCAAAGCGATGGAAGGATAGATAAAAGCGCGCGAGAGTTTTTGGCTTGACGTCAGCCCAAAAGCCGGGGAGACGGAATGGGGCGATTCCGTCGTTGGCATAATCAGGCGGCACAAAGCAGAGCAATGAGGATTCGACCGGACAAGGCCGTCCCGCGGGATGATGCTTGTCCGGGCAGCAGGAACAAGAGGCAGCAAACGTGAGCAGCACTTTCGACAGGGTAGCCGACATTATCGCGGAGACGAGCGAAATCCCCCGCGAGGAGATCACGCCGGAAAGCCACACCATCGACGATCTCGGCATCGACAGCCTGGACTTCCTCGACATCGTGTTCGCCATCGACAAGGAATTCGGCATCAAGATTCCGCTCGAGACCTGGACGCAGGAAGTCAATGACGGCAAGGCCTCGACCGAGGAATATTTCGTCATGAAAAATCTCTGCGGCAAGATCGACGCGCTGGTCGCCGCCAAGGCCTGACGAACCGTTACGCCGGTTTCGCCCGGCAAGCCTTTCGAGGCTTTGGCAATACGCATCGCATATGCGTGCCGCAAAGTTGGGAAAGCAGGCCCCGTTCATCGGGGCCTCGTCCGTTTTACGAGGCAGATCGGGGCCTCGTCCGTTTTACGAGGCAGGACGATACATGCTGCTTGAATATTTCCAGATGATCGACCGCATCACCTCTGTCGATCTGGAGGCCAAGGTGATCGAGGCCACCTCCGTCGTGCCCGAACAAAGTACCGTTTTCGAGGGGCATTTCCCAGGCCATCCGCTGGTCCCCGGCGTCCTCATGATCGAGACTATGGCGCAAGCCTCCGGCATCCTGATCATGCACACGATCGATTTCACCAAAATCCCGCTGCTCGCCGCCGTCAAGGAAGGCAAGCTGCGCGAATTCGTCGGGCCGAACACGAAGCTCGACATCCGCGCCGAGATCGAGCACGAGGGATCGGGATACGCGGTGACCCGCGCCGAAATCCGCTCGAATGGCAAGCGCGTTGCCAATGCACAGCTTACCTATACCATCATCCCCTTCCCCACGCCCGAATTGCAGGGCTTGATCAAGGGGCAGGTCGCTGACATGAAGAAGCAGGCCTGATCGCCCTAATTGACGTTACATGGTGCGGCATTGCCGCGTCGAACAACGCACATGCGAGTAGACATGACAGATCGCGAAGTATGGATTACCGGCATAGGACTGGTTTCCTGTTTTGGCGAAGGCGCCGAATTCCACTGGCAGAAACTTGGCGCCAGGACCGCGCCCGAGCCGGTGGTCGATTGCGAGACCTACAAGCCCTATTGCGTGTTCCCGCTGCCCGAGATCGACTGGTCGCTGCAGATACCGCGCCGCGGCGACCAGCGTCAGATGGAGAACTGGCAGCGCCTTGGCACCTATACCGCCGGCCTCGCACTGGAAGATGCCGGATTGAAGGACAATGAGGAAATGGTCTCGACCATGGACCTCGTTGTCGCCGCCGGTGGTGGCGAGCGCGATATCGCGGTTGATGAGGAGATCCTGCGCGAATCGCTGACCCGCAACGACCGCGACATGCTCCTCAACGAGCGCCTGCCGACCGAACTGCGCCCAACGCTGTTCCTGGCGCAATTGTCGAACCTGCTCGCCGGCAATATTTCCATCGTGCACAAGGTGACCGGTTCCTCGCGCACCTATATGGGCGAGGAAGGCGCCGGTGTCTCGGCCTTCCAGAACGCGTTTGCCCGCATCCGCGCCGGCCAGTCGACACATCTGCTCGTTGGCGGCGCGTTCAACGCCGAGCGCATCGACATGCTGCTGTCGCTGCAGCTTGGCCATTTCGCCCATATGGGCGATGCCAAGCCCGTTCAGGCCCGCCAGGCGACGGGCGGCGGCACGATTATCGGCACTGCCGGCGCATTCCTCGTGCTCGAGGATGCCGAACATGCCCGCGCCCGCGGTGCCACGCCCTATGCCCGCCTGAGTTCGATCGCTTCCGATCTCGGCCCCCGAGATCTCGAAAAGACAAAGGCTCGCATCGACGCGCTGATCGATGACGTCAAGGTTGAGCCCGGCGCCGCAGTCGTCTCCGGCGCCTCGGGCGTTGCCGGCATCACCGAACTGGAATTCGACGCACTGCGCCGTCACTTGGGCGAGGACGTGGCGATCCGCGCCTACCAGTCTCTGGTCGGCAACGCGGTCGAGGCGAACTTCCCCTTCGGTATCGCGCTGGCCGCGCTGGCGCTGCGACATGGCGGCTTCTATCCCGTGTTCGAGGAGGTCGAGAAACCGGCTTCCGGCGCACCCTCCTCGATCCTTGTTTCCGGCATCGGCCACTACCGGGGAGAAGGTTTCGCGGTGATCGACAAGGTTTGATCGCGCGGCGCGAAATGGCTTGCACGTTTCCGGCAGGATCGTGCCATAATCAGGCCCGCAACGGACCGTACAGGCAATCGCTGCAGGCAATTGGAGACACGTGATGTCTGACAAATACACCGATCACCTTGGCCGTCCGATTGTTGTCGTGACCGGCATGGGTGTGCTGACCTCGCTCGGCCGCGGCAAGAAGGACAATTGGGAAGCCCTGACTTCCGGCGTATCGGGCATTCACCGCATCACCCGCTTCCCGATCGAGGGCCTGTCGACGACAATCGCCGGCACCGTTGATTTCATGGATGTCGAGGAAGTCTCCGCGCCCGCCGTTTCGACCGCTATGGCGCTTGCGACCGCCGGCGAGGCGCTCGACCAGGCCGGCTACAACGGTTCGGGTTTTCCCGGACCCCTGTTCTTCGCTGCCCCGCCCGTCGAGCTGGAGTGGCAGCACCGTTTTACGCTGATGGCCGAGGAAGCCGAACTCGAACCGGGTTACGGACAATTGCTGGCCGCCGCACGCGATCATACCCACGAGCGCATGCACGAGTGCATCCAGCTCGGCTCCATCGCCTACAAACTCGCCGAGACTTACGACACCAAGGGATTGCCGATCTCGCTTTCGACCGCTTGCGCTTCGGGTGCGACATCCATCCAGCAGGGTGTTGAAGCATTGCGCCGCGGCGAAACCGAGGCTGCTCTTTGCGCGGCGTCGGACGGCTCGGTGACGGCGGAGGGCCTGATCCGCTTCTCGCTGCTTTCGGCTTTGACCACCCAGAACGAATTTCCCGAAAAGGCTTCCCGGCCTTTCTCCAAGGACCGCTCCGGCTTCGTCATGTCGGAAGGTTCCGCCGCGCTCGTACTCGAAACACTGGAACACGCCAGGGCGCGAGGTGCCGAAATCCTCGGGGTCATCCGTGGTGTCGGCGAAAAGGCTGATTCCTTCCACCGCACCCGCTCCAGCCCCGACGGCATACCGGCGATTACCGCGATCAAGCTCAGCCTGGAGGATGCCGGTGTCGAAACGGACGAGATCGACTACATCAACGCACATGGCACTTCGACGCCGGAAAACGACCGCATGGAATACGGCGCACTCAAGAACGTATTCGGCGAAGCCATCCATGATGTGCCCATTTCGTCGAACAAGTCGATGATCGGCCACACGCTTACCGCCGGCGGCGCTGTCGAGGCGGTGTTCTCGCTGATGACCATTCGCGAGGGCGTCATCCCGCCGACGATCAACTACAACAATCCCGACCCGGATATTCCGCTCGACGTCGTTCCCAACGTCAAACGCGAGGCCACGGTCAAGACGGTCCTGTCGAATTCCTTCGGTTTCGGCGGCCAGAACGCCTGTCTGGTGCTGGGCGCAGAGCCGGCGTGATCCGGAGCAGGTTTTGCTCGCCTTGTCCTGAGCGGCTGCCTCGTGTAACCACGGCCCGCCGCCAGTTTGGCCTTTTCTAATTCCATCATGGAGCAAGTGTCCGCGTGCGCGCCCTGCAGCTAGTTTCCGACCGCGAGGTCAAGGTCACCGATGTCGAAGCACCGCCGCCCCCCGGCCAAGGCGAAGTGCAGCTCAAGATCAAGGTGGTGGCGCTCAACCATATCGATGTCTGGGGCTGGCGCGGTATGGCTTTCGCCAAGCGCAAGCTGCCGATGACGGTCGGCGCGGAAGCTTCCGCCGAGATCGCGGCCATCGGTCCCGGCGTCACTGGCCTGAAGACCGGCGATCTGGTGGCGATATACGGCGCTCCGACCTGTGGACGCTGCCGGGCCTGTCGTGACGGCCGCGACAATCTTTGCGAACACCCCAGGGGCGTGCATGGCTTCCATCTCGACGGCTATGCCCGCGAATACGCCAACATGCCGGCGCGCAATGTCATTCCGGCACCCGAAGGCATCGACGACGTCGCCGCCGCGCTCGCGCCCGTAACCTTCGGCACATCGGAGCACATGTTGTTCGACAACGCCCAGCTTCTGCCCGGCGAGACCGTGCTGATCCATGCCGGCGGCTCGGGCATCGGCACGGCCGCCATCCAGCTTGCCAAGAAGGTCGGCGCCACCGTCATCACCACGGTCGGCTCCGACGACAAGATCGACAAATGCGTCGAACTCGGCGCCGATCACGTCATCAACTACCGTTCCGACCGCTTCGAGGGTGCGGTGCGCAAGCTGACGAAAAAGGTCGGCGTCGATGTCGTCTTCGAACATGTCGGCAAGGACACCTGGGCGGGATCGATGCTGTCGATGCGACCCGGTGGGCGCCTCGTCACCTGCGGCTCGACCTCCGGTATATCGGCAGACACCAATCTGATGATGCTGTTCCAGCGCCAGTTGCGCCTGATCGGCTCTTTCGGCTGCCGCATGTCGAACCTCGTCACCGTGATGGAGAAGATGTCCAAGGGCGTCGTCAGACCCGTCGTCGATACCGAGATCGAATTCGGCGATCTGGAACCGGCGCTCGCGCGCATGGAAAACCGCAAGGTGTTCGGCAAGATCATCATGCGCGTCAATACGTGACAGGGGCACGCCCCCACCCCGCTCACAACGATGTCAACGCTTCACAAGAAACCGACCAAATATCCGCGCTGGTACGTGCTGGCGAGGAACACCGGCCACTGGATCTCGGCCCAGTTCTTCTTCGGCCTGATCGCATTCCTTAAATTGTTTCCAGCCGACGCGGCGATCGATTTCATCGAACGCATGGGCCGCTTTTTCGGCATGCGTTATCCGCGCACTGAGGTCGCGCGCAGGAACTTGAAGCTCGCCTTCCCCGAAAAGGGTGACGATGAAATAGAGCAGATCCTGTCCGACATGTGGGGCAGCCTGTCGCGCACGGCTGCCGAATACGCCTATCTCGACGAGATTTTCGACTTTGATGACCAGACCGACGAGGTCGGTCGCTTCGAGATCACCGGCATCCCGAACTTCGCCGAACTGAAATACATGGACGGCCCGGCGATCTGTTTCACGGCGCACACCGCCAACTGGGAGGTGCTGCCGGTTTCCTCAGCCGCATACGGTGTCAATGTTACCGCACTGTTCCGCCCGCCCAACAATCCCTATATCGCCAAGCGGGTACTGGCCGCGCGGCGCACCGCCATGGGCCATCTGGTGCCCTCTAAGGCGGGGGCATCCTGGGCGTTGGCCGACATCTTGCGCGAGGGCGGCAAGGTCGGCCTGCTGGTCGACCAGTACTACAAGAAGGGCGTACCGATCACCTTCTTCGGCCGCCCGACCAAGGGCAACCAGTTGCTCGCCAAGCTGGTCCGCCAGTTCGATTGCCCCGTCTATCCGGTGCGCTCCGTACGCCTGCCGAACGGACGCTTCCGCATCGAGATGCAGGAAAAGATCGACATCCCGCGCGACGAAAAGGGCAAGGTCGACATCAACGCACTGACCCAGAAGGTCAACGAAATCGTCGAAGGCTGGGTGCGCGAATATCCCGGCCAGTGGCTCTGGCTGCATAAACGCTGGCGTTAGAACGCAAGGTTCTGCCTGTCAAAAAAGAAAAAGGCCCGCCAGAACCAGCGGGCCTTTTCCTGCATACGTAGGAGCACATCACCGCGTAATCGTGATCTTCACATTGCCGTTCCCGGCCGATTTCACCAGGCTGTAGAATGTGGCCGCGTTTGCCGGAAGCAGGCGTACGCAGCCATGCGAGGCCGGACTGCCCAGATGCTTGACGGCGTTCGTGCCGTGAATAGCGTAGCCACCGCGGAAGAATACCGAATGCGGCATGGGCGACATGTGGTACTTGCGCGAATACCACATCTTCTCGAGACGCTGCGGCCGGTAACTGCCGACCGGTGTCACATAGCCCCGCCTTGCCGTGGAAACCGGCCAAGTGTAGCGCAGGAAACCGTACTGATAGACCCGCATGCGCTGGTCGGACAGGTCGATTCTCGCCTCGACTGCCGCTGCATGGGCAGGTCCCGCCATCAATACGGTCATGACGACCGCCGTGGCGGCCAGCAATTGTCTCATCTGTTCCCTCCGGACGAACGAACCCTGGTCATCATTTCAAGCCCCTGACACACAACATAGGCCGGAAAGCCTTGAAATTCCACTTTGATACCCGCCTGGCTTGAAGCTTTTCCCGCAAAGAAGATTTAGGAAGTTCAAAAAGATTCGCCATCCGGCGCCCCTTCCCTGACGCGCGTGAATGCCATTGCCAGCCGGCCCGCGCTGTGGAACCATCCTGCCGTTGCAGGAAACCGGACATGCCCGGAAATGGATGAATTCAGGCACGATTTGTGGCCCGGCCTCGACCGGCGCATCGAGGACATGCGCGGCGAACTGGTCGAACTCACCTGCGCGCTCATCCGCTTTCCGACCGTCAATCCGCCGGGTGACGCCTACACGCCCTGCGCCGAGTTCATTGCCCGGCGGCTTTTGAACGACGGTTTCGACGTCAAGCTCATTCGCGGTGAAGGCACGCCGGGTGACAGCGACCGATTTCCGCGCACCAATGTCGTTGCCCGCATCGAGGGCAAACGGTCCGGCCCCACCGTTCACTTTAATTCCCATATCGACGTGGTGGAAGCAGGCGAAGGCTGGAGCTTCGATCCCTTCGGCGCTGAAATCCGCGATGGCAGGATCTACGGACGCGGCACCTGCGACATGAAGGGAGGACTGGCCGCCTCCGTCATCGCCGTTGAAGCCTATCTGGCGGCCAATTCCGACTTTCCCGGCGCGATCGAGATTTCCGGCACGGTGGACGAGGAATCCGGCGGCTATGGCGGTGTCGCCTATCTCGCCGCGCAAGGTCTGTTTTCCAAACCGCGCGTCGATCATGTCATCATCCCCGAACCTCTCAACAAGGATCGCATCTGCCTCGGCCATCGCGGCGTGTGGTGGGCCGAAATCGAGACGAAAGGCGAGATCGCGCACGGTTCCATGCCGTTCCTGGGCGACTGCGCCGTACGCCATATGGGCGCCGTACTCGAAGCCTTCGAGCGCGACCTGTTTCCTGCACTCGCCAGGAAGCAGACATCGATGCCGGTCGTGCCCGAGGGTGCGCGGCGCTCGTCCATGAACCTCAACGCCATCCATGGCGGGCAAACTGACGATTATGCCGGCCTGCCTTCGCCCAATGTTCCCGATTCCTGCCGGCTGACCATCGACCGGCGCTTCCTGATCGAGGAAGACCTTGCCGAGGTCAAGCGCGAGGTCGTCGCCATCCTCGAGGGACTGAAGGCGACACGGCCCAAATTTGACTACAACATCCGGGACATAATGGAAGTGCTGCCGACCATGACGCAGAGGAACGCCCTGGTGGTGGAAGCCGTTGCCGCCGGCATTTCGGAAGTGTTCGGACGTGAACCCGACTACGTCATCTCGCCCGGCACCTACGACCAGAAGCACATCGCCCGCATCGGCCACCTGCACGACTGCATCGCCTACGGTCCCGGCATCCTCGACCTCGCCCACCGCCCCAATGAATTCATCGTCATCGACGACATGGTCGAGAGCGCCCGCGTCATGGCCCGCGCGCTGCATATGCTTTTACACGGCCCCTCCTGACTTGTGCCGGCCGAAAACAACCGGCAATCTGTTGCATATTGACGCCGAGTTCATCATTGTGCAGCGCGAAAACGGCATCGGATCACATGGGTGCCGAGAATTTGCCTATCGGTTCACAGGAGGAGTCTTTTCCATGAACGCATTCAGGAAGTTCACCGTCGCCACGGCTTTCGGCGCGGTTGCGACCTTCGCATTGCCAGCCCATGCCGCGCGCACCGACCTGACCCTCGGCATGGTGCTGGAGCCGCCGCATCTGGACGCGACCGCCGGCGCACCCGCGGCGATCCGCGAAGTCACCTACGCCAACATCTACCAGGGCCTCACCCGTCTCGATATCGACGGCAAGATGCAGCCCGCGCTCGCCGAAAGCTGGACGATCTCCGACGATGGCAAGGTCTATACCTTCAAGCTGCATTCCGGCGTGAAGTTCCACGATGGCACCGATTTCGACGCCAATGACGTCAAGTTCACGCTCGACCGCGACCGCGGCGCCGACTCGACCAATTCGCAGAAGCAGCTCTTCGCCCATATCACCGATGTCGAGGTCGTCGACCCGTTGACGGTCAGGATCACGCTCGACCAGCCGGTGGGCAATTTCCTCAACGACATGGCCCGTGGCGAGGCGGTGATCGTCGCGCCGGAATCGGCCGACACCAACAAGGAAACCCCGATCGGCACCGGACCGTTCAAGTTCGATCACTGGGCCAAGGGTTCCGAGATCACGCTGGTCAGGAACCCCGATTACTGGGGCACGCCGGCGCAGCTCGACAAAGCGGTGTTCCGCATCATTCCCGACGCCGCCGCCGCGGTGCCGGCACTCCTGTCGGGTGACGTTCAGGCTTTCGCCAACATGCCAGCCGGCGACGCGCTGCCGCAAATCGAGGCCGATCCGCGCTTCAAGGTCGTCATCGGCGCCACCGAGGGCGAGACGATTCTCGCCATCAACAATGGCAAGCCGCCCTTCGACAATCTGAAAGTGCGCCAGGCGATCTCCTACGCACTCAACCGCAAGGACATCATCGACGGCGCAAGCTCGGGCCTCGGCGTGCCGATCGGTTCACACTTCTCGCCCGCCGACCCCGGCTATGTCGACCTGACCGGCATGTATCCCTTCGATCCGGAAAAGGCGAAGGAACTGTTGAAGGAGGCGGGTTACCCCGACGGCTTCAAGGCCACGCTGAAACTGCCGCCGCCGCCCTATGCCCGCCAGGGCGGTGAGATTATCGCCGCGGAACTGCGCAATATCGGCATCGATGTCGAGATCATCCCGGTCGAATGGGCCGACTGGGTCGCCAATGTCTTTAAACAGAAGGACTACGACATGACGATCATCTCGCATGTCGAGCCCAACGACATCGGCATCTATGCCCGCGACGACTATTATTTCGACTACCACAATCCGAAGTTCAACGCGGTCATGGCCGAACTCGACAAGACGACGGATCAGGCAAAACGCCTGGAGCTTTTGGGCCAGGCGCAGAGGATTCTCGCCGACGACGCCGTCAACGGCTTCCTGTTCGAACTGCCGAAAGTCGGTGTCTGGGACGCCAAGCTTCAGGGCATGTGGCCCAATTGGCCGATCTTCGCCAACGATCTGTCGGAAGTCTATTGGGAAGACTGATCGGCAAGCCTTTCTTGCCCTTTCGGATCGGGTAAAGGCATGGAAGTGACGCATTCGCCCACTTGTCCTCCTCCCCCCTTCGACAAGCTAAGGAGTGGGGAGGGTAAGGACACAGCCGCATGACCCGCTATGTCCTCAGGCGTCTCGCGATCGGCATCCTCACGCTGGTCTTCGCCTCGGCGGTTGTCTTTTTCGTCATGGAAATCCTGCCGGGCGACCCTGCCCGGCTGATGCTCGGCCTGAACGCGACCGAAGACGCCATCTCCGCATTGCGCCAGCAGATGGGCCTCGATCAACCGGTATTCGTCCGCTATCTGGCCTGGATCGGCGGCCTCCTTGTCGGTGACTTCGGCCGCTCCTACACCTATTCGGTACCGGTACTGGAACTGGTGACCGAGCGGGCCGCAGTCTCGTTGCCGCTCGCTTTTCTCTCGCTCATCCTGCTGACCGTCATCGCCATTCCGGTCGGACTCTTTGCTGCTGCCCGCCGTGGCCGCGCCGCCGACGCCATCGTCATGGGCTTGTCCCAGATGGGCGTCGCCATCCCTAATTTCTGGTTCGCTTTGCTGCTTGTCTACTTCTTTGCCGTCTGGCTGCGATGGGTACCGTCGGGCGGATTTCCGGGCTGGCAGTCCGGTCTGTGGCCGGGCGTCAAGGCGCTCATCATGCCGGCCGTCGCGCTCGCTTTGCCCCAGGCCGCGATCCTGGCGCGCGTAACCCGTGGCGCGCTGATCGACGTGCTGGGCGAGGACTATATCCGCACCGCCCGCGCCAAGGGCCTGCCGCGCAACCAGGTGCTGTGGCGCCACGCGCTGCGCAATGCACTCATACCGGTGCTCACCATTCTCGGCCTGCAATTCGCCTTCCTGATCGCCGGCACCATCATCATCGAGAACGTGTTCTATCTGCCGGGCCTCGGACGGCTGATCTTCCAGGCGATCACCCAGCGCGACCTCATCGTCGTCGAAAGCGTCGTCATGCTGCTAGTCGCCAGCGTCATCCTTGTCAATCTCGTCGTCGACCTGTCCTACGCCATCGTTGATCCGCGCCTCAGGGGCGCCAGATGAGGACAGGACGATGAGCGACATGTCCGTCACCTCGGCGCCTTCCGGTACGGCGAGCTTCCTGCGCCGAGCCTTGCGCAACCGTTCTTTCATGGTTGGCCTGGTCATCACGCTTTTCGTAGCGGCCATCGCACTCCTCTCCTTCGTCTGGACGCCCTACGACATCACGCAATTGCCGGTTTCCGAGCGCATGAAACCGCCCTCGGCTACCCACTGGTTCGGTACGGACCATTTCGGCCGCGACATTCTGTCGATGATCATGATCGGCGCGCGCAATTCGATTGCCGTCGCGCTCGTCGCCGTCGGCATCGGCATGGGCATCGGAGTGCCGCTCGGCACAATTGCCGCCGCACGCGGCGGCTGGCTCGACGAAACGGTAATGCGCTTCAACGACATCATCTTCGCCTTCCCCGCCCTGCTTTCGGCGATCATGATCACCGCGATCTTTGGCCCCGGCGCCGTAAATGCCATCGTCGCCATCGGCATTTTCAACATCCCGGTCTTTGCCCGTGTCGCGCGTGCGGGCGCGCTCGCCCTGTGGCCACGCGAATTCGTCATGGCCGCCCGTGTCGCCGGCAAGGGCGCGGCGCGCATCACGGTCGAGCACATCCTGCCCAACATCGTCAGCCTGTTGCTCGTGCAGGGCACCATCCAGTTCGCGCTCGGCATCCTGGCGGAAGCCGGCCTCTCCTATGTCGGTCTCGGCGCCCAGCCACCCATGCCGAGTTGGGGACGCATGCTGTTCGACGCCCAGACGCGCATGATCGTCGCTCCCTATCTGGCGCTGTTTCCGGGTCTGGCCATCGTCATTACCGTGCTTGGCCTCAACCTGCTCGGCGACGGATTGCGCGATCTACTCGACCCGCGCCTCAACCGGGAGCGCTGAGCAGATGGCGCTTCTTGAAATCGAAAACCTTGGCCTCACCATCGCGGGCAGGCCCATCCTGCGAGACATCGACCTGACCGTCGAACCGGGCGAGATACTGGGCGTGGTCGGCGAATCGGGTTCCGGCAAGTCGCTGACCGCGCTGTCGGTCATGCAACTCCTGCCACACCTGTCGGCAACTTCCGGCAGCGTGCGTTTCGACGGCGCCGAACTCCTCGGCGCTTCCGAGCGCGCCATGTGCCAGTTGCGGGGCGACGATATCGGCATGGTCTTCCAGGAGCCGATGACCGCACTCAATCCGGTCAAGACCATCGGCGAACAGATCGCCGAGGGAATTCGCTGGCATGCCCGAGTTCGGGCCCGCGAGGCGCTGGCACGCACCGCCTCGATCATGCAGCGCGTCGGCCTGCCGCCTGCCGACTTCCCGCTGTCGCGGTTTCCGCACGAATTGTCCGGCGGCCAGCGCCAGCGTGTCGGCATCGCCATTGCCTGCGCCATGCACCCGCGACTGCTGATTGCCGACGAGCCGACCACGGCGCTGGACGTCACCATTCAGGCCCAGATTCTTGACCTTTTGCGCAGCCTGGTGCGCGAAACCGGCATGGCGCTGGTCCTGATCACGCATGACCTCGGCGTCGTTGCCGACATGGCCGACCGGATCGCCGTCATGCGCGAAGGGATTGTCGTCGAGGAAGGTTCAACCCTTGATGTGCTGGCCCACAGCCGCCACGCCTATACGCAGCAACTGGCGGAAGCTTCCGCTCATGTGCCCGTGCGCCATACACCGCCCGTCCTGACACGCGATGCGCAAGCCAGGAGCGCGAAGCCCCTGCTCTCGGTACGCGATCTCGTCTGCACCTATCCCCGCTCCCATCGCTATCCCTTCGACCGGCCGGAACCGTTCCAGGCTGTGCGCGGCGTCTCCTTCGATGTGTATTCCGGACAGACCATGGCGCTGGTCGGCGAATCGGGTTGCGGGAAATCGACACTGTCGCGCGCCATTCTGGGCCTGCACAGGCCCGCCGGCGGCACGCTTTCCTTCGATGGTGTCGATATCGCCGGCGGTGACCACGAACAAATCACCGCCGCGCGCCGCGAAATGCAGATTGTCTTCCAGGACCCTTACGGCTCGTTCAATCCGCGCCACCGCGTCGCCCGCCTTGTCGCCGAACCGCTGCACCTGCGACCGGAACTGTCAAGCGACGAAAAGCGCCGACGGGTCGAGGAGGCGCTTGACGCCGTCGGCCTGATGCGCGCCGACATGCACAAATACCCGCATGAATTTTCCGGTGGCCAGCGCCAGCGCCTGGCGATCGCACGCGCCCTCGTTATCCGCCCGAAGCTGATCATTGCAGACGAACCGGTTTCGGCCCTCGACGTGTCGATCCGAGCCCAGATCCTCGATCTGTTGAGCGAATTGCGCGACCGGCTGCACATCGCCTGCCTGTTCGTGACGCACGATCTGTCGGTGGTGCGTGCATTCGCCGATGAAGTGCTGGTCATGCGCGCCGGCCGCTTCGTCGAGCACGGTCCGGTCGAAGCGGTATTCGAACAGCCTGAAAACGCCTATACGCGGCAATTGCTAGGAGCCGCGCCGGATCTTCACCGAACGCTCGCGCGCCTCGGCGAAGACCGCGCTACTTAGCTCTAGTCGTCGATTTCCAGACCCAGCAATTCGGCTGTGCGCGCCACCAGGCTGATCTCGAATTCGTGCAACTCGTTGTCGGCAACCGACAGGTCGCGCATCAGGTCGAGAATGTGGCGTTTGGTCTCCAGCGGCATTTTCGACACGATGGTGGTGAATGGAAACAGCGATTTCTCGGATTCGGCTTCCTCACGCACCATGCGGTCGAACAGCTCAATCTCGTCGGGCCGCACCTCGAG
This sequence comes from Salaquimonas sp., assembly GCA_022340185.1. Taxonomy (GTDB): domain Bacteria; phylum Pseudomonadota; class Alphaproteobacteria; order Rhizobiales; family Rhizobiaceae; genus BOKV01. The sequence goes on from JAJDOK010000073.1 coordinate 55,189, forward strand.
TTCGTCCTGCAGGATTTCGCGATATCGCGTCAATTCCCTGTCGCGTATCTTGCCGTCCGCCGTCACGACGCGGAACAGCAGCACCGCCATCGCGATACGTTTGTCGCCCGTGGAATATTCAATCAGCTCGTCCCCGGATCCCAATCGCTCCAGGAACTCACGCACCATCGCATACATTATCGGAATCCGCCTCGCGCGGTTTCACCTTGCCCCACAGCGGCATTCGGGCACAACCCCGGCCTGACGGCAAGAAGAATATTTTAAGTTGCATGTATTTCGCGCCTGTAAAACGGTAAAAACCGGATTCCAATGGGCGATTGCCGACAGGAACCCGGTTTTGAGACGCAATGAGCCCCCTTACCCGGAGGGGCGCCCCGGTACGCAATACCTGATCCGGGGGTGGACGGTTGATCCCCGCCGCAGGTCCGTTCTAGGCAAATATCGTAAACAGCCGGTTAGAATAGGGTTACCCGCCTGTTAACACGCAATTTTTTTTGCCATTCTCCGGCAATAACCCGTTGCAGCCGGTTCGCATTCGCTTCACACAAACGCGCCGCAATGCCGAAACGCAGAGATTGACGCCGCTCCGCCGCTGGGATAAAGGCATATAAAGAAATGTTTATGTCGTGATTTACAGGTGAGTTTCATGCCCGACACGGGGTCGAAAGCCACTGACGCATTGAGCGAACTTCTGGCACGCAAGGACGTGCTGCTCGCCGATGGCGCGACCGGCACCAATCTGTTCGACATGGGCCTTGCCTCCGGCGAGGCGCCGGAACTGTGGAACGAATCCAATCCCGACAGGATTCGCGAACTCCATCGCGGTTTCGTCGAGGCCGGCTCCGACATCATCCTGACCAATTCCTTCGGCGGCACGCGCCAGCGCCTGAAGCTGCATGACGCGCAGGATCGTGTCTTCGAATTGAACAAGCGCGCCGTTGAACTCGCCCGCGAGATCGCCGACGAGGCCGATCGCAAGGTCCTTGTCGCAGGTTCCGTCGGCCCGACCGGCGAATTGATGGAACCGCTCGGTGCGCTGACCCATGATGTCGCCGTTGCCGCCTTCACCGAACAGATGGAGGGGCTGAAAGCAGGCGGCGCCGATCTGCTGTGGATCGAGACCATGTCGTCACCTGACGAGATCAGGGCGGCGGCCGAGGCCGCCGGCAAGACAGGCCTACCCTATGTCATCACCGCATCCTTCGACACCGCCGGCAAGACCATGATGGGCCTTGCCCCGGGAACCGTGCCGGCGCTTGCAGGCGAATTCGAGGTCAAGCCCGGTGCCATCGGCGCCAATTGCGGCGTCGGCGCCTCCGATCTGCTCGCCTCTGTCCTCGACATGACAGCGGCCGACCCCGACGCGATCGTCGTTGCCAAGGCCAATTGCGGCATGCCGGAGATCAGGGGCGACAAGGTCGTCTATAACGGTACCCCGCAAACCATGTCGGAATATGCCTGCCTTGCGATCGACGCCGGCGCGCGCATCATCGGGGGCTGCTGCGGCACGACCTGTGATCACCTGAAAGCCATGCGTGCGGCAATCGATAATCATCACAAGGGCTCGCGTCCCGACCTCGACGCGATTACGGCCCGGGTTGGCCCGATGATCAATACCACGTCGGGCCAGAACGACCTCGCGCCGAGACGCGAACGGCGGGGAAGACGGCGCGGTTAAAGCAATTCCAGACAAAGTGGGAATCGGTTTTCCGACCGGAATTGCGTCAAATAAAATGTACTAGCCCAGCGCCTCGTCGAAAAAGGTGATCAGCCGCCTCCAGTGGCGTTCCGCGCCTGCCGGATTGTGCACGCGGTTGTCGGGCACGCACCAGCCATGCTCCATGCCGACATAGTTCTCGATGATATGATCGACTTCGGCCTCGCGCAGCGCCTGCGCCAGCACGCCGGCCTGTTCCGGCGGGAATGAGCCGTCAACGCCGGCCGCGCCGACATAGATGCGCATATTCTTCATCGAAGCGGCGGTGCGATGCGGACTGTCAGGCGCGTCGGAGGCGAGGTTGCCGCCATGAAAGCTTGCCGCCGCCGCTATACGATCGGCGTGGCCCGCCGCCGCATTGAGCGCCCTTGGACCCCCCATGCAATAGCCGACGATTGCCGCCTTGCCGGTAACGCCATGTTCGCCAAGCGCGTCGAGAAACGCGCCCGTGTCGCGAATGGTCATATCCTGTGAAGTACCGCCGAGCCGACCGAACAGGACCTTGCGCGAAGCTTCTTCCATCATGGCCGTCTTGGGGTCGAACTGCTCGTAATCGCCAAACCGGTAGAACAGGTCGGGCACCAGCACGCCATAGCCTTCGCTCGTCAGCCGCTCGGCCATCTGGTCGAGCGCCGGCCTTGGCCCGTGGATGTCCATGAACAGGATGACGCCGGCCCTGGGAGCACCGGAAGGCAGGAACAACCCTGCCTTTGCCACACCGTCCTGGGTCTTGATCTCGATTGCCTGTTTGGCCATGCGCGCCTCCACTGATTTCGTATCGGGCAAAAGCAATAGCGGCTCACCGGCGAAACCGGCAAGCCGCGATTGGCGTTGTGGCGGTCACATTAGAGTTGATCGAGGTCGTCGCGCGCCTTCTTCAGGATCTCGACGGCCTTTTTCGCCTGATCGGCGTCCATCTCGCCGCTGCGCACCTTGCGGTAGAGCGCACGGCGCAGGTCGCGGATCGCATCGCCCAGCGCAACGCCCTGCATGTCGCCGGATGCCTCGTCGAGCTGCGCATTGATGCGGTCGAGTTCGGTCCGGTTTTCCTCCAGATACGCCCGGCCTTCATCCGTGATCGTGTAGAGCCGCTTGTTGCCCTGCGTTTCGGAGACGACCAGATCGGCCTCCTCCATCATCTGCAGCATCGGGTAGATGGCGCCCGGGCTGGGACTGTAGGCCCCCTGGAAACGGGTCTCCAGCGCCTTGATGATGTCATAGCCGTGCCGCGACTCTTCCGCGATCAGCCCAAGCACGACGAGGCGCAGCGCGCCGGAATCGAACATGCGCGAACCGCGCCCGCCGAACGGCCCGCCCCTGTGCCGCCCGAACGGACCGCCACCTTTCCAGCCCCGGCTTCTTCCACCAGGACCCCTGCCGCCGCGCCCGGACATCATCCATCGCGCATGGTGCATTTCGTAGTGGTGTGAACATGAATGCATTGCATTCTCCTTAATAATGTTTTTCATACATCATATTTAGCTAAAGATATATCTTTTGCAAGATGCAATTTTGATTTGCGCAGGAAGACGCAGGAAAAAGCCCCGCAGGTCTGGGAAGGTCAGTTCTGCCGGCAGTTCAAAATTTGGAAGAAATTCAGGCCCGGCCGGCGCGCGCAAACGCCGCCATGTGGAACTGTACCTGCGTGTCGGGATAGCGATGGTCGCGCCCGACCGGACAGGCATCGCGCGCCCGGCAGCCCGCGTTCATGCAGTCGGGCTGCGTCACCGAACCATCACGCGAAGCAGATGAATCAAGATAGGAACGGCACCCCGCCGCATCGAAGCCATCGGGTGAAAAAGCATCAACCGGACAAGTGCTTAGGCATGGTTTCTCGACGCATTCATCGCAGGGATGAATCGTCACGCGAGCTTGTTGAATCGCAATCTCAACATCAAAGACCAGCGCGCCACGATAAGCGTGCCACAACCCGAATTCGGGATGGATCAGCATGCCGAGCGGCGATGGCTTCAGCCCCTCACCCCGTTTCGCCCATTGCTGGAACGGCAGATACGGCTTCTGCCACGGAAACACGGCCTTCGCGCCGAAGCGTTCCGCAATGCCGCCGATCACCTCCGCCGACCAGGCATCGAGCGGATTGGCCGGCCTTGCCGCCTGCTTCTCCAGCCAGGCTGAAAAATGCGGCCAGATCGCCCCGCCGGCATGGCCGGTCAGGATGAGGCTCACCGCAGGCCTGCCATTCGGACCTTCCGGCCGCGCTTCGTCTGGCGTGAAATGGAAGCCGCCGCGCGTGATAAGGCCATGGCGTGCCAGCGCCTGTGACAGGTCCCCGGGGGTCCCTGCCGTCATTCTCATTCTCCCTTCAGGCTGCCGGCGCGGCGTACGTCACCGTAGAACTGCTCATCAACAATGCCACGAGCCCCGGTTTCGTCCGCCCGCCCTTCCTTTCAGCCGAAGGCGTCGGGCATGGAATCCTTCTTCTCGCGCATGAAGGCCTGCAGTGCCTCGTCGATGCCTTCGTCGAGCGGCGGCGCCTCATATTGCTCAAGCCAGCGCCGTGCGGTTTCGCCGGCCCGGTCCTCGGCCCGTTTCGAACCTTCCAGTTCCCATTGTTCGAAGGAATTGTTGTCGGCCACGGCTGAGACATGGAACGCCGTCTGGAAGTTTTCGCGCGTATGCGTCGCGCCGAGATAATGGCTTCCCGGACCGACTTCGCGGATGGCGTCCATCGCCTGCGCGTTCTCGCTCATGTCGACGCCGGCGGCGAATTTCTGGTGCGCGGCAAGCTGGTCGGCATCCATGACCAGCTTCTCGTAGGAGGATACCAGCCCGCCCTCCAGCCAGCCGGCGGCGTGCAGCATAAAGTTGACGCCACCGAGCATCGCCGGCCACAGCGTGTTGGCGCTTTCATAGGCCGCCTGCGCATCCGGCACCTTCGAGCCGGTCAGCGCCCCGCCCGAACGGAACGGCAGATTGTAGCGCCGGGCGAACTGCGCCGCGCCCATCAGCACCTGCGCCGGTTCCGGCGTGCCGAAGACGGGCGCACCAGACTGCATCGAGATCGCTGTGGCGAAAGTACCCATGACCACCGGCGCGCCGGGCCGGCAAAGCTGCGAAAAGGCGATGGCGCTGGTCGCCTCGCACAGAACTTGGCTGAGCGTGCCGGCCACCGTCACCGGGCTCATCGCACCGCCGACGATGAAGGGCGAGATCACCGTCGCCTGGTTGGCGCGGGCATAGACCTTCAGCGCCCCAAGCATGGTCGCATCCATGACCAGCGGCGAATTGCAATTGATCAGACTGATGGTGACGCAATTCTTGTCGACGAATTCCTCGCCGAAGACGATTCCCGCCATTTTCACCGTGTCCTCGGCGCGTTCCGGCGCCGTGACCGATCCCATGAACGGCTTGTCGGAATAGCGGATATGCGAATAGACCATGTCGAGATGGCGCTTGTTGACCGGGATATCGACCGGTTCGCACACCGTGCCGCCGGAATGGTGCAGCGCCGGCGCCATATAGGCGAGCTTCACCAGATTGCGGAAATCCTCGATCGCCGCATAACGCCGCTCGCCATCGATCCCGCGCACGAAAGGCGGCCCGTAGACCGGGGCGAACACCGTGTGCGGCCCGCCGATCTCGACATTGCGCGCCGGATTGCGCGCATGCTGGGTGAAGGTCGAGGGCGCCGTCTTCATCAGTTCGCGGCATAGCCCCTTCGGGAAGCGCACTCGCTCGCCCTTCACGTCGGCACCTGCATCCTTCCACAGTTTCAGCGCTTCGGGGTCCTCGCGGTATTCGACGCCGACCTCCTCCATCAGCGTGTCGGCATTCGCCTCGATGACCTCGATCGCCTCCAACGACAATATGTCGGTCGGCGGCAGGTTGCGCGTCACGAAAGGTAGGCTGACCGGCCGCTGGCCGGTACGCGCCTGGCGCCGCGCTGCGGCACCACCACCGGCTCCCCTGCCGCGCCTTCCCGTCGATGCCGCGATCTCCATCGGCGGGCTTTCTCCATCCTGGCTTTCGGAAACGTCACTCTGGCTCATTTTCCTCACCCTCAAGGAACGATGCGTGCCGGGCGACATCCCTCCACCCGGCTTTCATGACTCGATAATCGCAAATGACTTGGTGCGCGGGATTTCCAAAACCGTCATGACGAGGTCGCAGCCGTCGCTTTCGTTTTCTGCAAAGTCGCTTAGAAGGCAGGCATGGTGCCGTTGGTTCTTGCACTATGCGAATCAGCGGGTAAACCTGTAGGTGTTAAGCGTTTTTGCGTTTCGGGCATCTTGAACGGCCGGGACGGCGGCAGGAAGGATTTGGGTACCATGTCCGACGAAGAAGAAATCATCCTCTCCGAACTGAATGACGAGGAACTCGTGCTGCAGATGCACGACGACCTCTATGACGGGCTGAAGGAGGAAATCGAGGAAGGCACCAACATCCTGCTCGAACGCGGCTGGACGCCCTACGACGTGCTCACCAAGGCGCTGGTCGAGGGCATGCGTATCGTCGGCATCGATTTCCGCGATGGTATCCTGTTCGTGCCCGAAGTGCTGCTGGCCGCCAATGCCATGAAGGCAGGCATGGCGATCCTGCGCCCGCTGCTCGTCGAAACAGGTGCGCCGAAACTCGGTTCCATGGTCATCGGTACGGTCAAGGGCGACATCCACGACATCGGCAAGAACCTCGTTGGCATGATGATGGAAGGCGCCGGCTTCGACGTCATCGATCTCGGCATCAACACCGATGTTGACAAGTACCTGGCCGCGCTCGAGGAGCACAAGCCCGACATTCTCGGCATGTCGGCGCTGCTGACCACCACCATGCCCTACATGAAGGTTGTCATCGACACCCTGATCGCCCAGGGCAAGCGTGACGACTATATCGTGCTGGTCGGCGGCGCACCGCTCAACGAGGAATTCGGCAAGGCCGTTGGCGCCGATGCCTATTGCCGCGACGCGGCCGTTGCCGTCGAGACCGCCAAGAACCTGATCGCCAGGAAGCACAACCAGCTTGGCGCCCGCGCAACGACGGCCTGACCGGTTCGCCTGACCGGTTCTCGCCGAACTTGACCGATATGCGGCGCGGCACATGACAAAATGCATTCGCCGACATGTCCCGGGCGGCGGAAATGGAGGCATGGCATGGCTCAGCGTCGATTGCTCGACATATCGCTCGCCGCGACGCTGACCGCGCTGGTGCTGCTTGTCGCGGCCGTCATGGCGGCGGCGACCGCCAGCCCTCCCGCCAGTCAGGAACTGTTCGAGACGATATCGGCACCGGCTGACTATGCTGCCCGGCTGGTCGCAACCGACGCCGGATTGCGCGTCGTCCTGTTCATCGACGGCCTGTTCATGCTGGCCTATACCACGGCAATAGGCTTCGCTGCCCTCGCCTTTCGCGACAACAACCGCCCGGCGGCATGGCTCGCCGGGTGTGGCATCGTTGTAGTCATGATCCTTGATGCGCTGGAAAACACCACCATGGCCGGCTCGCTCGACATTGCGGGCCTGACCGGCGCCTTGACGCTCGAGCGCATCGCCACACAAGCATCGATTTCCGCCATGAAATGGCAGATCGCCGCCGCAACTCTGGTGGCCACGAGCTTCGTCCTGCCTTCGGCCACGCTGCTCGAGAAGCTGCTGGTGTGGGGTGTACGGCTCGGCCTGCCCGTTGCGGTACCGCTTTTCGTCTACGATCCCTTCGGATTGCGGGCGGTTGGCGGCATCCTGCTGCTCGTCTCGATGGCCGGCGGCTTCGTCCTGCTCGCCATCGTGCTGCGCGGACGAATGAGACAAGCCTGATGCCGACTGTTGCGACCAGCGCCCCCGCCGGCAAGCCCGAGCGCACGCGCATCATCGCCTGCGGCGCCATCGCGCGCGAGACCATCGCGGTGCTGGCGCAATCCGGCATGAGCCATGTCGACCTGACCTGCCTGCCGGCCAAGCTGCATCTTTATCCCGAAAAGATACCGGGCGAGATCGAACGCGAGATCCTCGAAGCCCGCGCGGAAGGCATCGAGCGTATTTTCGTCGGCTATGCCGATTGCGGCACCGGCGGCCTGCTCGATGCCGTCTGCGAAAAGTACGGTGTCGAACGCATCGCCGGCCCGCACTGCTATTCCTTCTTCCTCGGCAATGCCGAATTCGAGGCGTTGGGCGACGCCACCATGACCTCGTTCTTCCTGACCGATTTCCTTGCCCGCCAGTTCGACGCCTTCGTCACAAGACCGCTCGGCCTCGACCGCCACCCCGAATTGCGCGACGCCTATTTCGGCAATTACGAAAAGCTCGTCTTCCTCGCCCAGACCGACGACGACGAACTCGACGCCAGGGCCCGCGCGGCGGCTGATTTCCTCGGCCTCGCCTATGAACGCGTCAGAACAAGCTACGGCGATTTGACGGCCGCGATCGGCGCGCTCAAATAGGACCATGAAAACCATCACCACCATCGGCTTCGATGCCGACGACACGCTCTGGCACAACGAGGTCCATTTCCGCCTGACCGAGGACCGCTTCGGCGAACTGCTTGCCGATTTTGCCGGGAAAGACCACCTGAACGAACGGCTGCTCGAGGCCGAGCGGCGCAATGTCGGCCACTATGGCTACGGCATAAAGGGCTTCACCCTGTCGATGATCGAGACGGCGATCGAGGTGACGGGTGGCAAGGCGCCTGCTTCCGTCTTCAGCGAAATCCTCGCCGCCGGCCGCGACCTGCTGCGCCACCCTGTCGAGACCTTTCCGGGCGTCGCCGAGACATTGCAGGCGCTCAAATCCGACTACCGGCTGGTCATGATAACCAAGGGCGATCTGTTCGACCAGGAAAGGAAGCTCGCAGCCTCCGGCATCGATCATCTCTTCGACGCCGTCGAGATCGTCTCCGACAAGAACACCGACACCTATGCGCGGATCTTTTCGCGGTATGGCGACGGCGCGGACCACGCTATGATGGTCGGCAATTCGCTTCGATCGGATATCATCCCCGCGCTGGAAGCCGGCGCCTGGGCGACTTACATCCCGCACGAACTGACCTGGGCGCTCGAACACGCAGAGGAACCGGTCGGACAGCAGCGGTTCTGCAAGGTCGAAAGGATTGACGAACTGACTGGCCTGCTCGGTTCGTGATATCGCATCACGGCGCTGCCGGCAGGGTTGGAACCGCTCGTGGCCTATTCCGCCTTGCCGTCTGCGCCTTCCGCGGCCATCAGCGCCTGCAGCGTGCATCCGTGCTTGGCCAGCCTGGCGACCCTGTCGAAATTGCTGCCTTCGAGCACGCCGGCAGGCAGGCGTTGAACAGCGATTTCGTGGACATCGCGTTTGGTGGCAAGTGTAAGCTTCACTTTCTCGTTCTCGCCGATGCCCAGACCGGTAAACCGCAACGCGATCGCGCCCGGCTTCAAATCCTCCTCCAGCGTCCTTCCGCCCACTTCCACCCTGATTCGGTCGAGGAAGCGTGAATCGATGCGGCGCACGAACAGCGAATCGGAAAACAGGCAGAAGGTTCCACCCTCCGCCAGCTTCGGCAGGAATTCGATAAAGAGTGGCAGGCGCGCGCCCGGTTCGGCCTCATCGACCTGACCTCTCTTGTCATTGGGGATGGCCCGGCCCGCCGCCGTCGTCTCCGAAAGCCCGGCAACGCCGAACATGCGCGCCAGCAATCCCTCGTCATTTTCCTGGTCAGCCGGAACACGGAAGCCCGCCAGCCCGTCATGGCTGGCCTCCACGGCTGCCCGGCCCTCGACAATATAACTCGTACCGTCCTCGCCGAGCAGCGCCACCTTCACACCGGAAGGAACGAAGACGAATTCCGGAGACCCACCCTCGGAACCATAGACAGCACCCGCCACAAGGTCCGGCACGGCGGGTTCGACATGGATGACGACGAACTCCTCGGCGTGTGCGGCCGTTAACGTCCAAAACAACGCAATTGTTGCAAGAAAACTTCGCCAAAGCATCGATATCGTCTCCTGCCGCCCCCGGAGAAAATGAAACCTGGGATCGGGCGTCGCCGCGATCCTATCGTGCCGCCACCTTTTCGTAGCGGTTGACGTGCGGCGGCTCCTTCAGCCAATGCTTCACGCCGTTGATCCCCGCCGCATATCCTGCCTCGAAAAGCTTGTTCATCCGCGCCGCGTCGAAATTGAGACTCTCCTGCGCCATCGGAATGGAATCGGGGATCGCGGTCAGGTGGAAGTGGGCGCCGACATTTCTCGCCAGCACGAAATCACGATAGATCGTATCGGTCTGGATCTCGCGCATCATCTCCGTGATCGACTTCTTGGCGATATCGGACAGCGTGGCCTTGACCGGCACGGCGGCATTCTCGCGCACCGTATTGCCGTTGATGATCATGTAGAGTTCTTTTTTGACCTTTTTTCCCGGCGGAAACATGAACCCTGAAACCAGCACCGGTTCCTTCACGCCGCCGTCGACATGGGCCTGGCGCAACTGGATACCGCGCTGCGGCTTGATGTAGACCGGCTCGAAATAGGCCGGCACCGCCGCCGAGGCGCGCAGCACCTTCTGGAAATGCAGGCGATCGTTGGTACGTCCGCCATTGGCGATCTCGCCCATGTCCCAGATCACCAGTTCGCCGGCGTCGAGATTGGTCGTCGCTATGTAGAGCCGGCGCCCCTTGGCGTATTCGGCCGCGATCTTCTTCAGGATGTCGTCGGTGATGAATTCCTCGATCTGGTTCTTCAGTGGGCCGTTGTCGTAGAGCGAATCGCCGAACAGTCCGTCCAGACCGCGCTTGCGGAAAATCTTGTCATTGCTTTGCGTGGTGTAGAAGCGCTGCAGTTCATCGTCGTATTCGGGACCGAGAAAGGCCAGCACCGCCATCAGCGCGCCGGTGGAAACACCCGTCACGACATCGAATTTCGGCCGCGTACCACTCTTGGTCCAGCCAACCAGCACGCCAGCGCCATAGGCGCCGTCCGCCCCGCCCGCCGACAGGGCCAGAACGGAGAAGACCCCGTCATCGTCGCGCTTGGCGTCTGCCGTCAGAATCGGGTCGGGACGGGCATTCGGATCGACGGCCTCCATTGGCAGCAGCGTGCGCGTAGCAACCGCTTCCTGCGGACGCTCAGCGCAAGCGCTCACGATTGCCAATAGAACCATGGCCGTCAAAAGGCGGACGACCATTGCCGAGCTACCCATAACCTCTCCTGCCTCGGTCTATTCTTGTTCAGGAGACATTATCGCCGCTCCCGTTTGACAGTCACCCTACACGAAAATCATTAATAACCGAAGACTGGCGTTTGACGACTTTAACCTTTGGTTAACCATGATCGTCCGCGCGATTGCCGCAGCTTGTTTGCTCGCGACAACAGCGCGATCGTCAACGTAACGGCCAACGTAATGGATTGACTCGGGCGGCCCGATCGGCTTGCTTGCCGCCGTCCTTCCCAAGAGGTTCGCATGGACCAGACAGCATCCGGTTTTCGCTATTACGAGGATTTCACCGAAGGCGAAGTCATCGACCTTGGCTCCCACCATGTTACGGCCGAGGAGATCATTGAATTCGCTGAAGAATTCGACCCTGCTCCCTTTCACTTGAGCGAGGAGGGCGGGCGCAGTTCCATGTTGGGCCGATTGTCGGCTTCCGGCTGGCACAACTGCGCCATGCTGATGCGCATGATGTGCGATTCCTTTCTGTTGAACTCCGCCGGCCAGGGCGCACCCGGCATCGAAGAGGTGAACTGGCTGCTGCCCGTCGGCGCCGGCGAGACGCTTACCGGAAAGGGTCACGTGCTTGCCAGGCGCGAATCCGGTTCGCGCCCGCATATCGGGCTGGTGCAGTTCCGATTCGAACTCCTGCACGCTTCGGGCAAGCCGGCGATGACCATCCGCAACTGGATCATGTTCGCCAAGCGCGGCAACGCCAGTGAACCGGCCGGAGATGCGGCATGAAGCAACCGCCCTTCTGCACCCCGGGTGAACGCAATGACCTCGGCGGCCACACCTTCACGGCCGAAGAGATCATCCGCTTTGCGAAAAAATACGACCCGCAGCCCTTCCATATCGATGAGGCGGCGGCGCGCGCCAGCGTATTGGGCGGCTTGTGCGCGTCGGGCTGGCACACGGCGGCGGTCTGGATGCGCAAGTTCCGCGATTTCAGCGAAGCCGCCTACGCCGAATGGCTGGCCGAGGGCAATCCGCCATACGAGATGGGCCCCTCGCCCGGCTTCAAGAACATGCGCTGGATCAGGCCGGTCTATGCCGGCGACACGATTTCCTTCGCCAACATCACGCATTCCTGGCGCGCGAGCGCTTCCAGACCGGGCTGGTTCGTCTATACTGGCATTCAGGAAGGCGTGAACCAGAAGGGTGAGCCGGTCTTCTCCTTTGAAAGTGCCGGCTTCATGCGCTATCCCGCAGAATAGCATTGAATTTGCCGCTCCCAGGCAAGCGAGGTTGATAACGAGTTCCACCATGACAAGACCCGTGATCGGCGTGATCGGGAACGCCTATGTAGTGGAGAACCGCTTCACCACCCAGATGGCTGGCCAGAACAATCTGCGCGCCGTCACCGAGGTTGCCGATGCGCTGCCGCTGATCTTCGCCGGCGATCCTGAATTCACGAACATCCCGGACCTGCTTTCCGTCGTTGACGGCGTACTGCTCACCGGCGCGCGGGCCAATGTCCATCCGAGCCGCTTCGCCACCGAGCCCAACCCCAAGCACGAACCCTATGACGAGGCGCGCGACGCGCTCGCCCTGCCGCTGATCGAGGCGTGCGTGGCGCAGGGCGTACCCGTTTTCGGTGTCTGCCGCGGTTTTCAGGAGATGAATGTCGCCTTCGGCGGCTCGCTGCATCCCGAAATCCGCGAACTGCCTGGGCGTATGAACCACCGCATGCCGCGCCTGGAGAATGGCGAAATCCACCCTGACCCGCAGGTCGTCTTCGCCGACCGCCACGAGGTTCGTCTGACGCCCGGCGGCACCTTCGCCGGCATTTTCGGCCGCGACTCGATCCGGGTGAACTCGCTGCATGGCCAGGGCATTCTCGAACCGGGCCCACGGGTAGTCACCGAAGGCATCGCCGAGGACGGCACCGTCGAGGCGATCCGTATCGAGGACGCGCCGAGCTTTGCGCTCGGTGTGCAATGGCACGCCGAATACGACCCGCAGACCAATCCGGTCAATCGCGCATTGTTCGAGGTGTTTGGCGAAGCTGTCAGGGCGCACCACGCGGCGGCATAAGGCAGGTCAGGCGTAACCCTTGTAGGTGAGGAAGGCGCCGATCAACGCCCAGACCACCCCGCCGACGCGGATGACACCGGGCTTGTCCAGCATCGCATTGCCGATGGTGACGACCGCTGTGGGCGATACCATGCGGACAACGCCGCCAATAACCATCGCCCAGCCGACAAGGGTGATGATGACAGGCCAGTCCGCAATCCAGCGGTTATGCGTGTTGACGATGGCGAGGCCGGTGACCAATGCAATCACGCCTGTAACAAAGATCAGCGCCCTGCTCTTCAGGAATTCCTCTGCAAGGGCGTGAATCGCCTTTGGCGAAGCCAGCATCGCAACGGCAGCCACCAGCATCACCGGCCCGAGCAGCTTGGCAATCCAGATCGACATCGCCATGGTCTGATCCTCCTGGCCTCGGACAATAGCACGGATTCGCCGCCAGCGCCCTTCCCGTCGTTTTTGTTTGATGGGAAGTCGCGCGCGGTGCAGCGCTTCAGTCGCCTTTGCAACATGGTCGCTGCCGGAACAGACAGTATTCACCTGCAGCAATTCCAGGAAAAGTGGAGCCCGGTTTTCCGTCCGGAATTGCGTCAGTACAAACAGGCTTGGTGTGCGCAATGGCCCAGCTAACCATCGTCTACTGGCGTGACATTCCCGCCCAGGTGATCGTCAAGTCCGGTCGCAAATCGGCCAAGCGCGAACTGCCGCAACGCTTCGCCGAAGCAATCGACATGTGCGCCATGCGCGTCGGCGCGTCCGACACCGACGCCTATCTGGCCGAATGGCGGCGCGGCGAACCCCTCGAAGTCTCCGACGACCTGGAAGCAGAGGCCGACAAGGCCATGGCCGAACTCGACGCCCGGTTCCCCAGGGACGAACTCGTCGCGCTGGTCGAGACGCAAGGCCGCCTGAAGCCACCAAAGACCGGGGAGTGACGGCGATGAGCCAGGACAAGCCGGTCGTCACACAGGCCACCAGGGTTGCGCAGGCCAAGCCGAAGACGGCTTACAAGCCCTCGCATGTCTCGCCCGCGCGCCGCCAGCAGAAGAGCTACACGATCCGCCTGTGGTCGGTGCGCCATTCGCGCTTTCTCGAATGGCTGTACGACCGCTTCGCCAATCTCTTTTTGGTTTTGCATCCATTCTGGAAGGCGGTCGGCTATCAGCGCGCCGAAGCGCCGGTCAAGTTTGTCGAGCGCCGCGTCAAGGGTCTGCTCTTCGACTGCCGCATGTGCGGCCAGTGCATCCTGTCGTCGACCGGCATGAGCTGCCCGATGAACTGCCCCAAGCAATTGCGCAACGGCCCGTGCGGCGGCGTACGTGCCAACGGCCATTGCGAGGTCGAGCCGGACATGCCCTGCGTCTGGGTGCAGGCCTGGGGCGGCGCAAACAACATGCGCCATGGCGCCAACAGCATCATGACCGTGCAGAAGCCGGTCGACCAGTCACTGCGCGAGACCTCGGCCTGGCTGCGCGTCACCGCCTTGAAAGCCGCGGAGACGGAAAAGCCGGTGCAAGGAGCGGTGTCATGAGCCCGCCTTCCGCAGACCGTGATGACCCGCATCCGCAAGGCGTCGACCGCCCGCTTGATCCCCAACCCGGCCATTCCTCGCGCGGCCGGCTGGAGCGCGTGCTGCGGCGCGGCGAGTTCGCGGTGACCGCAGAACTCAATCCGCCCGACAGCGCCAATCCGCAGGACGTCTACGAACGCGCCGCTTTCTTCGAAGGCTGGGTCGACGGCATCAACGCGGTCGATGCTTCCGGCGCCAATTGCCACATGTCGTCCGTCGGCATCTGCGCGTTGCTGACCCGCATGGGCTATGCACCGATCATGCAGATCGCATGCCGCGACAAGAACCGCATCGCCATCCAGGGCGACGTGCTGGGTGCCGCCGCCATGGGTGTTTCCAACATCATGTGCCTGACCGGCGACGGTGTGCAGTGCGGCGACCAGCCGGGCGCCAGGCCCGTATTCGATTTCGACTGCATGAGCTTGCTCGAAACGGTGCGCACCATGCGTGACGAATCGAAATTCCTGTCGGGCCGCAAGCTGACCAGCCCGCCGGAAGTCTTTCTCGGCGCGGCGATCAATCCCTTCGTCCCCCCGCACGATTTCCGGCCGCTCAGGCTGAAGAAGAAGATTCAAGCCGGCGCGCAATTCGTCCAGAGCCAGTATTGCTACGACGTGCCGCTGTTCCGGAGTTACATGGAGCGCGTGCGCGACATGGGCCTCGACAAGCAGGTCTTCATCCTGTGCGGTGTCGGCCCGCTTGCCTCTGCCCGCACCGCGCGTTGGATGCGCTCCAACGTGCCGGGCGTCCACATTCCCGACGCGGTGATCGATCGCCTCGAAGGTGCCGAGAACCAGAAGGAGGAAGGCCGCAAGCTCTGCGTCGACATCATCAACGAGGTGAAAGAGATCGAAGGCGTCTCCGGCATCCACATGATGGCCTACCGCCAGGAAGAACTGGTCGCCGAGATCGTCGCCGAATCGGGCATCCTCAAGGGCCGCAAGCCCTGGCGCCGCGAACCCGCCCGCGACGAGGCGGTGGTCGCCGAGCGCATGGATGAAATGGCCCAGGCCGAATCGGCAGCATCCACACCGGAAACGCCGCACGAGATCGTTTCGGAGGCGACGGATTGAGCCGACAGATTACCCGAAATACAGGATCGAACTTGAAGCTGCAGACATAACGATATAAAGAACTCTTTATGTCACAGAGCAAATCCAGGAAAAGTGGAAATCGGTTTTCCGTCCGGATTTGCGAAAAACACGGAACGGGCGCGTTTCATTGCAACATCAAACGATGAAACGCACCTTCGAAACCAGCCTCTAACCCTTTGGAGCAACGCCCAAAATGACCCACACCATCGTCGCCTCCGAAAAACGCGAAGTCGTCATCGGCTTTGACAAGCCGTTCTGCGTGATCGGCGAACGCATCAACCCGACCGGCCGCAAGAAGCTCGCCGCCGAAATGATCGGGGGCAATTTCGAGACGGTGGAGAAGGATGCGCTGGAACAGGTCGCAGCCGGCGCGGCCGTACTCGACGTCAATGCCGGCGTCACCGCCGTCAACCCGAACGAGACCGAGCCGCCGCTGCTGGTCAAGACCATCGAGATCGTGCAGGGCCTTGTCGACGTGCCGATCTCCATCGATTCTTCCGTCACCGCCGCGATCGAGGCGGGCCTGAAGGTCGCCAAGGGCCGCCCGCTGGTCAATTCCGTCACCGGCGAACTTGAAAAGCTCGAGACGATCCTGCCGCTGATCAAGAAATACGACGTGCCCGTCGTCGCCATCTCCAACGACGAGACCGGCATCTCGATGGACCCAGACGTGCGCTTCGCCGTCGCAAAGAAGATCGTCGAACACGCCGCCGATTACGGCATCAAGCCGCACGACATCATCGTCGACCCGCTGGTCATGCCGATCGGAGCGCTGGGTGACGCCGGCCGGCAGGTCTTCGCGCTGGTGCGCCGCCTGCGCGAGGAATTGAAGGTCAACACGACCTGCGGCCTGTCCAACATCTCCTTCGGCCTGCCGCACCGCCACGGCATCAACGCCGCCTTCATTCCGATGGTCATCGCTTCGGGCATGACGTCGGCGATCATGAACCCCTGCCGCCCGCAGGAGATGGAAGCGGTGCACGGCGCCAATGTGCTGAACGGCACCGACGAGAATTGCGCCACCTGGATTATGAAATACCGCGACCATGTCGCACCCCAGGGCACCATGCCCTCAACGCTCGGCGGCGCATCGCACCCGAAGATCCAGCCCGGCTCCAATCCGGCCACGCGTTCCGGCCGCCGCGGCGGCAGGGCCGCCAGAGTGGGTTCGGGGGGTTAAAGGAGCTAATTTGCCCTTCGATCCAAGTCAGCACCACCTGAACTCTTCCTTGAGGGAGAACATCATTGAGCATCTCTTCATTGGAGAGATGCTTAAGTTGTTGTGGCGGAGGGGGGTAACCGATTGCGAGATTCTCAAGTCAGAATTTGATGGCTACGGCTACGACCTCGTGGTTAGCGTCGGCAAACTGACGCGGCACCTCCAAATGAAGTCGGGCAACAAGAATCCGACTCGAGTTTCCGTCAATTTGTCACTTGCGGCCAAACAGAGTGGTTGCGTGCTGTTCGTGGTCGTCAACGACGATCTGGAATTCGTTCGCTTCTTTTGGCTTGGCGATGAACCCGGAGCACCACTTCCGGACATCAAGAGTAAATCTATCGCCAAGCGTACTACTCGAAACAAGCAGGGAGATAGGCCCGAAAGGGAAAATCATCGCGAATTGAAAAGAATTGATTTCACTGAACTTTCCTCATTTGAAGAAGTCGTAGACGAACTGGTTGGCCTACATGCCTGACTCCAACCCCCTCGTCCTGTTCATGCCGTCAGGCAGGCGCGGGCATTTTCCTAAGGGCACGCCGGTGCTCGACGCCGCGCGCCAGCTCGGCGTCTATGTCGAGAGCGTATGCGGCGGGCGCGGCATTTGCGGGCGCTGCCAGATCGAGGTGCAGGAAGGCCAGTTCGCCAAGCACAAGATCACCTCTTCGAACGACCACATCTCCGCGCCTGGCCCGAAGGAATTGCGCTATGCCGAAAAGCGTGAATTGAAGCCCGGCCGGCGCTTGTCATGCTCGGCGACGATCCAGGGCGATCTCGTCATCGACGTGCCGCAGGACACCGTCGTTAACGCCCAGATCGTGCGGAAGGCCGCCACCACGCGGCTGATCGAGCGCAACGCCGCCGTGCGCCTTTGTTACGTCGAGGTCGACGAACCCGACATGCACAAACCGCTCGGCGATCTCGACCGCATCAAGGCCGCGCTGAAGCGCGAATGGGGCTACGAGACTCTGGAGGTCGATTTCCGCCTGCTGCCACGCGTCCAGAAGATCCTGCGCGACGGCGAATGGGCCGTCACCGCCGCCATCCACCACGACCGCGAAACCGGCACGCCGCACATCATCGATCTGTGGCCCGGGCTGCACAACGCGGCCTGGGGCATCGCCTGCGACATCGGCTCGACCACCATTGCCATGCACCTGGTCTCGCTGCTGTCGGGCCGCGTCGTCGCTTCATCGGGCACGCCCAACCCGCAGATCCGCTTTGGCGAAGACCTGATGAGCCGCGTCTCCTACGTGATGATGAACCCGGACGGCGCGGAAAAGATGACCGCCGCCGTGCGCGAAGCGATCAACGAGCTGATCGGCAAGGTCTGCGGCGAGGTCAATGTCCACGAGAGCGACATTCTCGACCTCGTCTTTGTCGGCAATCCGGTGATGCACCACCTCTTCCTCGGCATCGACCCGACGGAACTGGGCGGCGCGCCCTTCGCGCTGGCCGTCTCCGGCGCCGTGCATCTAAACGCCGCCGAACTGGATCTGCGGGCCAATGCTGGCGCGCGTGTCTATGTCCTGCCCTGCATCGCCGGCCATGTCGGCGCCGATTCGGCCGCCGCCACCCTGTCGGAAGGCCCCTACCGCCAGGACGAGATGATGCTGCTCGTCGATGTCGGCACCAATGCCGAGATCGTGCTGGGCAACAGGGAACGCGTCGTCGCCTGTTCCTCGCCCACCGGCCCGGCCTTCGAGGGCGCAGAGATTTCCGGCGGCCAGCGCGCCGCGCCGGGCGCCATCGAGCGCGTAAGGATCGACCCGGAAACACTCGAACCGCGCTACCGCGTGATCGGCTCGGAACTCTGGTCGGACGGGCCGGGTTTCGACGAAGCCACAAAGGAAGTCGGCGTCACCGGTATCTGCGGTTCCGGCATCATCGAGGTGATCGCCGAGATGTTCCTGGCCGGCATCATCTCCGTCGACGGGGTCATCGACGGTTCATTGGCCGAAAAAAGCCCGCGCATCGTCGCGTCGGGCCGCACCTTCTCCTATGTGCTGAAGCATGGCGAACCCGCCATCACCATTACCCAGAACGACGTGCGCGCCATCCAGCTTGCCAAGGCCGCGCTTTATGCCGGCGTCAAACTGCTGATGGCCAAGCAGGAGGTCGACCATGTCGACCTGATCCGCCTCGCCGGCGCCTTCGGCTCCTATATCGATCCGAAATACGCCATGGTGCTGGGCCTCATCCCCGATTGCGATTTGGATAAGGTCAAGGCCGTCGGCAACGCCGCCGGCGACGGTGCGCTCATGGCATTGCTCAACCGCGGCTATCGTCGCGAGATCGAGGAGACGGTCAGGACGATCCACAAGGTGGAAACCGCGCTGGAACCCGATTTCCAGCGCCTGTTCGTCGACGCCATGGCCTTCCCCAACAAGACCGATCCCTTCCCGAAATTGTCGGCGGCAGTCAAACTGCCTGAACCGAAAGCGCTGGTCGGCGCAGGCAACGGCGAAAACCGCGGCGCCGACAATGGCAGACGGCGCAGAAGGCGTCCGCGCTAGCTTCTTGGGGCGGCCTTTCCGCTCGCGATTTGTTCATTGATGCCGCCGCTTTGCGGGGTTTGGAGCAAGAACGATTTGATATGATCCCAGGATCGGTAATAATCGATACGGAAATTTATCGAATTGTCCGGGAGGGAAATATGAACCGTTTCACCTTTTTCATTTGTATAACAATAACTTGTACCGCAACCCCTGCTGCGGCCGCAACAACAAGCCTCTGTACGTCGGGTGAAGCTGAAATCTTCAATGCGACACTGAAGGGAACCGGTGAAATCGTATCGGTATGCGCCAACAGCACCGACAAGGCCAAATGGCTGCAGTTCCGGATGGGCGAGGCCGGGAAGGTGGAAATGATATTTCCCAAAAAACATTCAGGCTCGCTGAAGAAGTTCGTCCTCCGCCGCTACACGCGACCGCAGACCACCTATCTGAAGCTCGAATTCGATGACAACGGCAAGAATTACGCGATCTTCGAATCGTTCGACGCGATGGAGAGCCCGCGTGAAGCCTCGAGCTTGCGCATCCGCTCGCTTGCCGATGGTCACGACATTTCCGAAACCGACCTTGAACGCACCAGCGAGCCGCTCAACCTCATGCGCCTAGAAGACCAGGTGAAGACCGGAGAATTCGACGAATAGGGGCAGGCTTGCTTCCAGCCCCAGACATAGCTGCCGCACCGGACTACCGGAGGAACCATGCCGAGTCTCAAAAGCCATTTTTCGCATTCGTGCTCAAACACATGAGCAAGAAATCCTTCGCATCGGTCGAGGGTATGCATGCCCGCCTGAAGGCCGCACGCGAAGAAGAAGACCATCGCCCGCCGGACGCGGTCAAACAGCGCCTCGATATTACCGAGCGCGAGGTCGGTGGCGCGCTGGTCTACGAGGTGGAACCGAAGGGCGGCGCGGGCGACCTCCGCATCATCTAGCTGCATGGCGGCGCTTATCTTTTCCAGCTGACGCCGCACCACTGGAAGCCGATCGCGGAAATGGCGGAGCGCCTGAAGGCGCATTTTACCGTATCCGTCTACCCGCTCGCGCCGGAGAACAAGGCACCAGAAATCCTTGAAGCCGGCATGGCGCTCTATCGCGACGTCCTCGCCGAAACGCGGCCCGAAAGCATCATCTTCATGGATGACTCCGCCGGCGGCAACATGGCGCTCGTCGTGTCGTTGATGGCGGCCAGGGAGCGCCTGTCGCAGCCAGCAGCCCTGGTTGCCATATCGCCTTCGATCGACACCTCCTTTACCAGTGAAGCGATAGCCGAGGTGGAAAAGAGGGATTCCTGGCTCGGCGTTCCAGGCGCGCTGGAGGCCGCAAGGCTCTATGCCGACGGTATCGATCTGACCGACTGGCGCATCAGCCCGATTTACGGTGACATTTCGGCTCTGCCGCCCACCCTGGTGCTGACCGGCGCGCGCGACATCCTCAATCCCGACACCCATCTGTTCGTCGACAAGGCGCGCACAGCCGGCGTCGACATCGAACTGTTCGAGGAAAAGGGCATGTTCCATGTCTGGTCTCTGCTCGACATGCCGGAGGCCCGGCACGCGCGCGACTGCATGGTTTCCTGGCTTGAGGACGTGGTTCCCTTCCACCGCCGTGCTTCGGCGCGATCACCCGTGCGCCGGCAGATGCGCGACCCACTTGGCGACGATATCAATCGCATGCTTGTCGCTGACGATCCCCAGATGCGTCACACCGGGCAGGACATGGTAGGTGCCGGTCGGCGTGCAGGCCGAGATCACCGACTCGTATTGTTCGGCCACAAAGGATTCGTCGGCCTCGCCGACCAGCACCAGCAAGGGCTGGCGGATCGCCTTCAGATCCTTGCGATAATCGGGCCTTGGCGCGAACGAGACGTTCAGCCGGTGGCTGTAGAGCACCGTTGCCGTCTTGCCATAGGGGCCGTCCATGACGGCACGCGGCATGGCAAAGCTGATCTCGTTCAACCCGTTGAAGAGCCTGATGCCGACGGCGTTCAGCATCGACAGGCCGATGATCCGGCGGATCGCCGGCCGCGCCCAGCCGCCCGAATGCGGCCGTGTCGTCGGCGCGTCGTATTTCAGGAACGGCGCCATCAAGGCGAAGGCATCGGCCTTGCTTCCATAGTCGCCGCCGGCGAAGCGCACGGCAAAGCCGCCGCCCGACGAATGCCCGCCAAGCATGATTTGCGCGTCGGCATGTTCCCGCCGCAGGAAATCGATCAGGTCGGCCATGTCCTCTTCGAGCTGGCCGATATGGTCGACATCGCCGCGACGCACCGGATCAAAGCCATGGCCGCGCATGTCTGGCAGGATCACCGTCGCCGCCCCTTCGCCAGCTATCCGGCTTGCCATTTCATGGAATTGCATGCCGTGCCAGGACGAGCCGTGCACGAGAATGAGGATGCGGTTCGACGGTTGCGCGCTTTCATACCGGCGATAGGCAAGCGCGGTTCTGTCGCGCACGGTGAAATGCGTCAGCAGCTTGAGATCGCCCGCGTCTCCTTGCAGCATCTCACCGAAGGCAAGCCCCTCGCCCTGCGCTGGCGGCGACCAGTGCGGCCGTTGCGAGATGACGAGGCCGAGCGCGATGGCAAGGTAGATGACGACAGAGATCGCCAGGAATTCGATGACGAACATAGCCCCCCGCAGGCAAATGGATCGGTCGTTGTCGGGTGCTGCTCCGGCGGCCACATAAGACCACCGACTGCGGCGAGTCCCTAATCCCTAATCCCTATCCGTGCATCGCCGAAAAACAGGCTCTGAGATGATCGCCAGCCGCCTTCACGGGCGGGCTCGCATCCTCCGCCATGATCATGCCGAGCGCATATTCCGGCAGTTCCGGCAGGCCGCATTTCGGATCGGCCTCAACGACACTGCCGTTCAGCGCGGAAACCGGCAGCGGCGCCACTGCCAGATCGGCGAGGATCGCCGCGCGCTGCCCGGAAATATGCGCGCTTTTGAAGGCGATGCGATAGGCCTTGCCCTGCTGCTCAAGCCGCGTCAGCCCTGCCTTTCGCCACACACAGCCTTCCTCCCAGACCGAAACGGGAAGCGGCTCCTGTTCTGCCGCGACACCGCATTTCGCAGCCGCCCAGACCAGCCGTTCGCGATAGAGAATCTCCGCCTCGCCGTCGCCCTTGTTGCCGGCTTCGCAGGTAATCAGCGCAAGGTCGAGCGTGCGCTGGCGGACCTGTTCGATCAGCCTTGACGTACTGTCGACGGCGACATCGACGGTCACGCAGCAATGGCTGTCGGCGAAACGGCGCAGCATTTCCGGCAGGAAGCGCTCGGCGACGTCGTCCGGCGTGCCGAGCCGCACCACACCGGCGACATCGGGCGCGATGAAGCGCGACATCATTTCCCGGTTGAGTGCCAGCACGCGGCGTGCATGTTCGAGCAGCATCTCGCCCTCATGCGTCAGCGAAACGCCGCGCGAATCGCGTACCAGCACCGGCTTGCCCAGCACCTCTTCCAGCTTCTTGATCTGCATGGAGACGGCGGACGGCGTGCGGAACACGGTCTCTGCCGCACCGGCGAAACTGCCGCTATCGACGATCGCCGTGAAAGTACGCAGAAGATCGAGTTCAAGCAGCGGAACTGGATGATTGAGCGCGATGTTCATTGCCTTCTCCTTGCCGTCCCTAACGCATGGTACGGGAATTCGATACCGGTTTCGCCGTCTTCACATGAACCAGCATTTAGCCGTTCAAAAAATATGAACCGATAAATCATATCATTTCGTTTGATTGAATCAACCCAAATGGCAATATGAACGCCATGAACGCTTCGTAAGGACGTTCGCAACCTGCCCGATCCGATTCGCCAATCCGGTTCGATCGGGCCGCAACCGAGGAAAAAGACCATGTTGTTCACCGACCTGTTCTTCGACGGCTGGAACCAGTATCTGGTAAATCGTCGCCACCAGCGAGTGCATCGCGAAACCGTCGAGGAGATCAGCGCCCTGCCCGCGCATATCCGCAGGGACATCGGCTGGCCCGGCGCCTATGAGCGTCAGCGCGCCCACCGCCGCTGAGCGGAGCGCCAGATGCCGCAATACTGTAAGCGGCGGTTCGCGGGGCCGCCAAAATGAAAAGGCCGGGTTGTTCCCCGGCCTTTTTTCTCCAACAAGACGGCACGCTCGAACCCGGCACCGGGCGGCTGTTTCCCGCAAGCCCGTTCAGGCTTCACTCCTCTGCGCGCTTGCGACGGATGGCGGCAGGTAACGAAGCAGCAAATAGCCGAGGATCGCACAGACAACCGAGCCGGCCAGTACGCCAAGACGGATCGGCGCCTCGAAATGGGCCACTTCAAAGGCCAGCCCGCCAATGAACAGGCTCATGGTGAAGCCTATCCCGCACAGGATCGAAACCCCGTAGATCTGCAGCCAGCTCGCGCCTTCCGGTTTCTGCGCGATGCCGAATTTCACGCACAGCCAGATCGGCAGGAACACGCCGACCTGCTTGCCGACGATCAGGCCAAGCGCGATGCCGAGCGTGACGGGTTCAAGCAGGCTCGCGAGACTCATGCCCGAAAACGAGATACCGGCATTGGTGAAGGCGAACATCGGCAGGACCAGGAAGGCGACATAGGGATGCAGTTCATGTTCGAGCCGTTTGACCAGTGAACGGCCTCCCTCGACCTTGGCGTCGAGCGGAATGGCGAAGGCGGTGAACACGCCGGCAAGGGTTGCGTGGACGCCGGATTTGAGCACGCAGACCCACAATACAATGCCGAGCAGCAGATAGGGGATGAGATGGGCGATCCGCAGCCGGTTGAGCACGAACAGGCCAACCGCGGCGACCGTCGCCAGCCCCAGTGCCGTGTAGGACAGTTCGGCGGTGTAGAAAATTGCGATGACGACAATCGCACCCAGATCGTCAATGATAGCAATCGCCGTCAGCAGCACCTTGAGCGACATCGGCGCCCGGCTGCCGAGCAGGCTCAATATGCCAAGCGCGAAGGCGATATCGGTGGCCGTCGGAATGGCCCAGCCATTCATGTTGACCGGATTGCCCCAGTTGACGGCGACATAGACGAAGGCCGGCAGCGCCATGCCGCCGATCGCCGCCGCTGCCGGCAGCAGCAGGTCGGCACGCGTCGACAACTGCCCTTCCATGATCTCGCGCTTGATCTCCAGCCCGACGAGGAAGAAGAACACCGCCATCCACAGATCGTTGACCCACAACAGCAGCGGCTTGGCCACCACCAGCGAGCCGACCTGCACCGAACCGGGGATCTGAAGGAACTCCAGATAGTAATGCCCAAATGGCGAATTGGCGACGATGAGCGCGGCAGCAGCCGCAAGGATCAGAACGATTCCGCCGGCTGCTTCAAGCCGCGCGAATTCCCGAATCCAGACAAAAGGCATTTTTACCCTCGATAAGATGTTGTCGGCGGTCTCGATAACACGCCTTCAGATAGAGGTCGAACGCGCCAGTTCAAACCCCGCGCCGGCACTTTCTCGGCCGCTTTGGACCATTAATGGCGTCTGTATTCCACCCACTTGCAACCTGTTGGCATCCGCACACGCCAGCCCATTCTTGTTGGCGACATTTCCCGCTAGTGTGTACGCATGTTGAAAGCCCTGATCTTCGATGTCTTCGGCACCGTGGTCGACTGGCGTTCCGGCGTCGCCGCCGAGGCGAAGCGCTTTTTCGACGTCAAAGGCATCGGCCTC
Source organism: Salaquimonas sp. (assembly GCA_022340185.1). GTDB lineage: Bacteria > Pseudomonadota > Alphaproteobacteria > Rhizobiales > Rhizobiaceae > BOKV01. Next base: position 80,127 of record JAJDOK010000073.1, read on the forward strand.
GACCCTTTCGAATTCGCCGATGCCTGGCGCGGCGAATACCAGCCAACCATGGAGCGCGTGCGTTCGGGCAATCGCGGCTACGTGCCGCTCGATGAATTGCACCGCGAAAACCTCGATATCGTGCTCGATCGGTTCGATCTGGCCGGCTATTTCGACGCAGCAGACCGGGTGGAACTCAACCATGCCTGGGAGAAACTGCCGCCCTGGCCCGATTCCGTGCCTGGTCTGACGGCGTTGAAGGAGGACTTCATCGTCGCACCCTGCTCCAATGGCTCCATTGCGCTGATGACCCGGATGGCCAAATTTGGCGGCCTGCCCTGGGACGCCATTCTCGGTGCCGACATCGCCGGCAACTACAAGCCGCGCGAGGAAGTCTATCTGGCAAGTTGCAACGCACTGCGGCTTGAACCTTCCCAGGTGATGATGGTCGCCGCCCATCCGGGCGACCTCGACGCCGCCAAAGCATGCGGCCTGATGACGGCTTTCATCCCCCGCCCGCTCGAATTCGGCCCGTCGCATGAAAACGACCCGCAGGCAGACCACCATGCCGGCATGCGACGCCGCGACGACTGGAATTACACGGCCGAAAGCGTCAAAATTCTTGCTGAAATCTTAATGGCTTAGTGCGGTTGTCGAATAGCCGTCATGTCTCGCTGAAAAAATGTGCATGGTGTCGCAATTTTTCAGCGCGCACGTCGTTTTTCGACTTTTATTTCGCAATGCACAAGCCTATATGCGGCGAGTGAATTGAGCCGCCCCAAATTCAACCCTCCACCGGGAATTGCGGTCAGCCGGTCAACAGCCCGATTTGGGCAAGGCCGGAAAGGACGGACCCGGGAAGCGGCAATGGTGCAAGGCGACTCCGTATGAAACTTCCAGCCTCATGTGGAGACGTTGAAATGAAATCGATCACCCGCCTTTTCGCTGACCGCCGTCAGACCAATTTGTCGACCCTGTTCGCCCGTCAGCGCCTGGCCAACACCATGCCCGGTGAAACCGGCACCATGGCCGCCCTGCGCCTGACCGGCATCGGTCTTTAGAGCCGTTCATCTTCAAATGGAATCGTTTGAACGCCGGTATTTCGTGGGCTGGCAGGGAGCGTGCGGCGACGCGGTGCAAGCACCGTAATCCTCGCGCGACGCTGTCCAGGGCGCGAAAGAGCAAGTTCACACGATTGCAATTTGACCAATCTATTCAAGAGCTACTTGTCTGATCGGCGTGGATGCCTTTTCCGCCCCGGCATCGTCAAAACCCTTGCCCGATCGTCTGATCGAGCTGCGGTCTTTTCCTTGCCGGAACGAAAAATCCATTCCATCAAACTGCTCCCATTTGAAGATGACCGGCTCTAAGCAGCACCGCAGACACAGTTTCAAAAAGGCCTGGCCGCCGATCAGGCGGCTGGGCCTTTTTCCTTGGCGGCCCCTTTATCGGCGAGCCGGGCTTCCATCTCGCTGAGCGCCGCCGCCAGCCTCTCGGGCGCAACCGCAATGTCGGCGGGATGCAGATGCGCGGATTCATCGGGCGGCTCGCCCGGCACCAGAAAATGCGTGTGGCCCAATGTCGATGCCAGCGAGATGTAGCAATTCGACGGCCCGGCAAGATGGCGCAGTTCGAAAACCACGCCGCCTTCAGCCATGAACCCCATATTGGTCAGCCCCGCCCCGTGCGGACCAGCGATGATCTGCACTTCGCCCATCAGCCTCGCCTGATCGCGCAGCGTCATGCCGTCGAATTCGACGACCTCGAAGCCATGCGCGGCAATGATCGCCAGCAGCGCTTCTTCATTGGCGAGCCGCCGCATGCGCGCATGGCGCCGTGTCACATAGATGCGCCGCCCCTTCGATTTCCGCCTTGCATCGAAGAAACACGACAGCCGTTCGAACACATTTGGCGTGAAGACGGGATGATGAAAACCGTTTTGTGCGACATGCGACGCCACGATGAGATTTTCCACCCGCACCGGCTGCCTGTCCGGGTCGTAGCGTCGAATCGTGATCTGCGGATAGGCGGCAAGGCTTTCGTGCACGAAGGGCTGGTCGCAGACCAGCGCAGGCAACAGCAGTTCTCCACCCGAATGCCCGGACAGAAGGGCTTCCAGCCGTGGCAGCGTGTCGCTCATCCAGTGATAGTAATTGGCGCTCCACCAGTCGCTCACCAGTAGCTTTTCCCCGGCAAGCATGGCGGCGTCCGTCTTCCAGCGCTCGGTCGCCTTTGCAACGCGGCTCGCCTCGCGCCGGTCGGGCATTTCGCCGGGGGAGAAGGATTCGGGCAGGATGCCGGTCTCGTCGATGATCTGCGAACGTTTTCCCAGCCAGACCTTTTCGTAGTGGCGCAGATGGACCGGAGGACCCTGATAGCGTTCCGGAAAGCCGATCGCCGCACATTCGACATCGTTGAGATTGACCGGAGCGGCAAGCTCGACCGTGTAGCCCTCACTGACAATTTCGCCGCGATTGTTCATGACACGACCTTCTGGCGCATCCACCTGTCGCAGGTTTTTTCGAAATTGCCGCTAACCCGCTGTCGGCAAAAACAATCCTTGCAAATCATGATGTTTCTGCGAATGTCGCAATCAGGACAGTTTCGGCTGCGCGGCATATTTCGCCAGATACGAGCATTACGCTGTTGAGGTGAGAACGCTCATGGATCAGCGTTCGGTTGTCTTCTTCCTCGTGCCCGATTTTTCCATGATCGCGTTCACGAGCGCCATTGAACCGCTGCGGCTGGCCAACCGCATGCTGGGTCGCGAATACTACACTTGGCGTTTGGCGTCCATGGATGGCGAACCGGTGACCGCGTCGAACGGCGTCGCCGTCACGGTCACTTCCTCGCTCGACAAAGAGCGCCACAACCTCGCCGGTTCGCAGCGCCCATCCATGATGTTCCTGTGCTCGGGCATCAATGTCGAGCGTCACGAAAACAAGTCGCTGTTCGCCTATCTGCGCGAGACGCGCAATGCCGGCGTCATCGTCGGCGGGCTGTGCACCGCCGCCTATCTGCTCGCCGCCGCCGGCCTGCTGAACGGCAAGCGCTGCGCCATCCATTGGGAAAACCTGCCCGGATTTTCAGAGAAATTCCCGACCGCCGATGTCTATGCCGATCTTTACGAGAAGGATGGCAATACCTGGACCTGCGCCGGCGGCACCGCCGCGCTCGACATGATGCTGTCGCTGGTCGGCGAGGACCATGACGAGGAACTGGTCAACCGCGTGTGCGAACAGGCGCTGACCGACCGCGTCAGAAGCCCGCACGACCGCCAGCGCCTGCCGCTGCGCGCCCGCCTCGGCGTGCAGAACGCCAAGGTGCTGTCGATCATCGAATTCATGGAAGCCAACATCGCCGAGCCGCTGCCGCTGGTCGATATCGCGCGCTATGTCGGGCTGTCGCGCCGTCAGATCGAGCGCCTGTTCCAGCAGCATATGGGCCGCTCGCCGGCGCGCTATTATCTGGAAGTCCGTCTCGACCGCGCCCGCCACCTGCTCATGCAGTCGACCATTCCCGTCGTCGATGTGGCGATTGCCTGCGGCTTCGTCTCCGCCTCGCATTTTTCCAAATGTTATCGCGAGATGTACGGCAAGTCGCCGCTGCAGGAACGCGGCTGACCTGACATGCGCCAGATCACGCTGGCCAAACCGGTTCAGTCCTTGTTCTTTCCGTCATGGAAATGCACCGAGCCGTACTGGATACGCGTATCGCCGTTCATTTTGACGCAGGTCTTCGTACCGGGGAGATAGTACCAGCCCGCACCATAGGTATCGCAGGGCTTCAGATTCTCCGTCGGCTCGGACTCGACAAAGACCTGATCACTGGCGCGGGCATTGTTTGCAACGGCAAGCAGAATTGCCGAGGCAAGAAACAGAGACTTCATCTGCACGCCGGACCACTCCCTTGCTTGCGCTCTGCAACAGCCTGCCTTGTCACATGGTCGCACAAGGCTGATCGTTCAATCGCGACACAACCACGCAATCGGGGCGATTTCGCGATGAAATTGGACTGGCTCAGCGCCATTCGAGATCCTGCATGCGCTGCTGCCACAGTTTTTCGCCGATCAGGCAGTCGACCTTGGGCCGGTCGGCAACATTTGTTGTGCGTAGGGTCTGGCTTGCCGGGATTGCCCTCGGTGCCAGCCTGGCGATCTCCAGCACCATCTTGCGCCGCACGGCGCGCGGGAAACTCTCCCAGTCATAGACGGGAATGACGAAGGCGCCCGTCCCGCCGATCACGCAATCGGTGTAGTATTCGTCGAGGTTTTCGATGCCGAAACCGAAGGTCGAGGTCCGTATCATCAGCGGCAGTCCGTTGATGGTAATGCCGTTATTGACGAGTTGATCCCGCATTGCCTCGACCGGCATGCCCGAATTGTTCGGACCGTCCCCCGAAACATCGACAACGCGCCGTACCCCCTTCCATGAGGACGTCCCGAACAGACCCTGCGAATGTTCAAGCGCGTTCGAGATCGAGGTGCGGCTGAGCCGTTCCGGCTTCACTTCCTCCAGCCGCGAGGCGAAGGCATTGGCCGATTCCCTGCTGTCGATCAGGCTCCACGGAACGATCACGCGCGTGGTGCGGTCGCCGGCCCATTCCATGTAGGTGACCACGATACGCCCCAGACCCCCGCCCAGAATGGCGGCGATCACTTCGTCGGAACGAAACGCAGCGATGTAGCCGTCGCGCTGGAGAAGCTGTTCCTGGTAGTCCATGGAGCGCGACACGTCGACGGCGAGAACCAGTTCAAGGTCGACCATCTCCTGTGCTTGCGCGGCATCATTTGGAGCAAAGCCGAAGAAGGCCAGCGCCGCAGCCGCCATCAGCGCCGGCAACCGGTGGAATCCGCATGCATGCGATCCCTGCATGATCTGCTCCTTGATAGACCGAGGATACTACCCCCGCCGCCGGGCGCAATCGGATTCACACCGATGTGATCGGATCATGGAACGTTCGGTTCACTCTGCGCCGCGCCGCTTGACGATCAGCGCATTGTGGACGGGCGTCTCACCAGCAAACGACAGATCCTCATGTCCGGCGATCCAGAGCTGCGTCGACCCTCCCCCGTCGAGCGCCAGCGCCGCATCGCAGCCGAAATAGCCGCCTGCACTCGCCTCGCGCATCAACCAGCCGGCCTCGTAAAGACTCAGTCCGGCACCCTTCACGACGAGGATCAGCGTTTCACCGCTTTTCAATGTGCACAGCAGACTGCGGGGGCGCAGATGTCCCTGATTGGTGTTCATCGCCCATTTGCCGCCCGGTTCGATCAGCATCGGCTTGGACTGCAGCACATTGCCCGTTGCTTCCGGCACGCCTGCCGAACTCGGCCTGAGCGAAAGGCGGCCATCCTTGATGACCGCCACGCCGCCCATCAGGTTCCACGCTGGCGAGAAATCCTTGCCGCCGACTCGCAGCAACCCGACGGGAAACAGGCGCTTGCTTTCCTCGTCCTCGCCGAAGAAACCACCATTGATGGCGATCAAGGCACCTTCTCGTTCGCCGAAGGCATCGACCCGCTCGCCCTTGTCTCCGGTTTGCACCGCGATGGCGAAGACGAACCGTTCCGGCGGGATACGCAAGGCAACCAGCGACGCGCCGGCCCCGGTTCTGGCCCGCATAACCTCGAAACCTTCTTCGGTTTCTTCCCATTGCGCGGCTTCGAGGGCCTGGTGAGCGGCAACACTGCGTTCCGGCGCCTCACCGGCGCCGGCTGCAAGGGCGCTGCGGTCTGGTGTGGAATCGGCTGCTTGGGCCGTTCCGGCACCGCCCATCGCCGCAACAAGGATCACGGCCATCGCCAGCCGCAGAATCATCCGGGATCCTCCCGTTTCACGGCGACGGGTCGTCAAAACGCAACGCTGCCATATGTTTCCAACGGTGGTACCCATGCGGCAAGCCATTATAGTGACCGTAACGGTTTGCACACCCCGCCATCGTGATTCCGCCGCCAGAATCCCGGCACGATGATGCCCGACATGAAGATTGCTCTGCGAAACCTCCACTATCGATCTCTCTCCCACTGTCCAGAAGGGTCGTTCCGACGATGATGCAAAAGGAACTGCAGACGGCGTTTCATGCCAGGACCGTGGCGGATGTGCTCACCGACATGGAGGCCACACCGCGCGGCCTCGGCCATGAGGAGGTCGCCGCACGCCTGCGCATCCATGGCCCGAACCAACTCCCCGAACCTGCAAGACAGGGCGCGCTTGCCCGGTTCCTCGACCAGTTTCGCAACATCCTGATCTATGTCTTGCTCGCCGCCGCACTCATTACCGCCACGCTCGGACATTTCGTCGATACCGGCGTCATTCTTGCCGTCGTGATCGTCAATGCCGTCATCGGCTTTATCCAGGAAGGACGCGCCGAACAGGCGATGGAGGCAATACGCCAGATGCTCGCGCCACATTCTTCCGTCCTTCGCGACGGTGCAAGGCGCAGCGTCGACGCCAGCGAAGTCGTGCCGGGCGACATTGTCCTGCTGGAAGCCGGCGAAAAGGTGCCGGCCGACATCCGGCTAATCGGCGCCCGCGGCCTGCGCATCGAGGAAGCCATCCTGACCGGCGAATCCGTGCCCGTGGACAAGAGCACCGTTCCGGCCGCGGCAAAAGCTGTCCTGGGCGACCGTTCCTGCATGGCGTTTTCAGGCACACTTGTCGCCGCCGGTACCGGACGCGGCGTGGTGGTGGCGACGGGCGCGTCAACCGAGATCGGGCGCATCAGCGGCATGCTTTCATCCGTTGAAACGCTGACGACGCCGCTAATCCAGCAGATCGACGGCTTCGCGCGCTGGCTGACCATTCTGATCCTGCTGGTCGCCGGCCTGCTGCTGGCCTATGGCTATTTCGTCGGCCACATGCCCTTCTCCGAGCTTTTCATGACTGTCGTCAGCCTATCGGTGGCCGCGATACCCGAGGGCCTGCCCGCTGTCCTGACGATCACCCTCGCGGTCGGCGTCAAGGCGATGGCGCAGCGCAACGCCATTGTCCGCCGCCTGCCGGCCATCGAGGCGCTCGGCTCGGTCTCCGTGATCTGCACCGACAAGACCGGCACCTTGACCCGCAACGAGATGATGGTCGCCTCGCTCGCCACGGCCGAGCATGTCTACTCCGTCAGCGGCGACGGCTATGCCCCGAAAGGGGCGATCCATCTGGTCGACGCCGAAATCAACCCGGCAGAACACGAACGCCTCGCCGAATTCGCCCGCGCCGCCACGTTGTGCAACGATGCCGAATTGCATGCGCACGAGGATGGCTGGCGCGTCGAAGGCGACCCGATGGAAGGTGCCTTGATGGCGCTCGCAGGCAAGATCATGGGCGAAAGCCCGTCGCAATTCGCGAGTTGGACACGCACGGATGCCATCCCCTTCGATGCCGGCCACCGCTACATGGCTGTGTTGCATCATGACGGCCAGGGAAAGGCCTGGATCCACGTCAAGGGGGCGCCCGAGCGTATTCTGGCAATGTGTCCGCACCAGCGCACCGTCGATGGTGGCACGGCTGATATGGATCGTGCCCACTGGCACCGCGAGATCGAGGCGATCGCCGCGCGCGGCCAGCGCGTACTGGCGCTGGCAACGAGGCAAACGACATCGGATCGCGATGCGCTCAAGGCATCCGATCTCGACGGTCATATGGTTTTCATCGGTCTGGTCGGGCTGATCGACCCACCCCGGCCGGAGGCAATCGCGGCCATCGCCGAATGTCACGGCGCCGGCATTCGCGTGAAAATGATCACCGGCGATCATGCGGCAACAGCGGCCGCGATTGGTCGGCAGATCGGCCTGCAAAACCCGGACACGGTGCTCACCGGCGCCGATCTGGACAACATGGACGATGCCGAACTGGTTGCCAGGGTAGTCGACACCGACATCTACGCACGCACCAGTCCCGAGCACAAATTGCGCCTCGTCACCGCGCTTCAGACGCATGGCATGTCGGTCGCCATGACCGGCGACGGCGTCAACGACGCTCCGGCGCTCAAACGCGCCGATGCCGGCGTCGCCATGGGCCTGAAGGGCAGCGAGGCGGCCAAGGAAGCAGCCGAACTCGTGCTCGCCGACGACAATTTCTCGTCCATCGCATCTGCCGTGCGCGAGGGGCGGACAGTCTACGACAACATCAAGAAGGTGATCACCTGGACCCTGCCGACCAATGGCGGCGAGGCGGCGACCATCATCTCCGCGCTCTTTTTCAACCTCGCCCTGCCGGTGACGGCCATTCAGATCCTCTGGATCAACCTCGTCACCGCGGCGACGCTCGGCGTCGCGCTTGCCTTCGAGCCGACCGAGGACGACACCATGCGCCGGCCGCCGCGGCCAAGAAACGCGCCACTTCTGAGTGGTAGCCTTGTGTGGCAGACAGTCTTCGTCTCGGTGCTCTTTCTCATCGCCACGCTGGGGGTTTACACCTACGCCGCAGACAAGGGTCATCCGCCCGAACTCGCCCGCACCATGGCGCTCAATACGCTGGTGGTACTGGAGATCTTCTATCTGTTCTTCGTGCGCAACATCTACGGCACGTCATTGACGTGGAAAGCCATTCGCGGCACGCCGGCCGTGTGGATCACGGTCGTCACCACCGTCGCGGCCCAGTTCGCCGTGACCTACTGGCCGCCGTTCCAGCACTGGTTCGGAACCCGGGCGGTTCCGCTCGCAGATGGCCTGTTGATCGTCGGTGTTGGCGCGGCCTTCTTCGCCATCACGGAAGTGGAAAAACAAATCCGTCTCGCTTTCCTCAGGGCGGGCGGATGAGATGGCCGACCGCGCCCATTACGACCGCGGCTTCGCATTCTCCGGGTCGTAGAGCGGCTGATAGCCGATCCCGGCGATCTTCACCGGATAGCGCTCGGCGAAATATTCGATCTCGAGCTCCTTGCCCACTTCGCACCATTCATGCGGCAGATAGGCGAGCGCGATGTTCTTGCCGATGGTCGGGCCGTAGGCGATCGACGTGGTAAAGGATCGCCGGCCTTCACTGTCGACCAGCGTCTCGCCCGTTACCGGGTCGAGCACCGGGCAGATGCCGACGGGATAGCGCGCCACGCCCGTCGAATCGATATTGTCTTCCATCGTCAGCGTGCACAGCATCGCCGGCTGGTGCGGCCGGGCGCGGTATTCCAGATGCTTCGCCTTGCCGCGGAAATCGGCTTCCTTCACCTTCGGCCGCGCCAGGTCTGCTTCGTAGAGATTGTACTCGGTCAGCAGATCGGCGTTCTGCAGGCGCAGGCTCTTTTCCATGCGGCGCGAATTGGCATAGGTCTCGACGCCAAAGGCCATGATTCCGGTCTCGCGCAGCGCGTCCCACACCGCGAGGGCGTCTTCGTAACGCATATGCAGTTCCCAGCCCTGCTCGCCGACATAGGACAGCCGGAAGGCGGTCACATTCTTGCCGGCGATCCTGACCGGCTTGATCGCCGCGAAGGGGAAATTCTCCGGGTCGAGGCCGGCCGGGTCCTCGACAACCTTTTTCAGTGTCGCGCGTGCGTTCGGCCCCCAAATGCCGATGGTGACGTATTGGTCTGTGACGTCGGTAACGGTGACATCGTAGCCTTTGTCCTCGGCCACGCGCTTCAAGTAGTTGAAATCGCGCGGACCGGCATCGGCGCCGTCGATGACCCGGCAGCGGTCCGCCATGCGGATCACGGTCAGATCGGCGCGCACCATGCCCTCGTCGTCGAGAAAGTGGGTATAGATGCCCTTGCCCACCATGTTGTCGCCGCCGATCCTGGCCGCGCACAGCCATTCCATCAGCGCGACATGGTCGGGGCCTTCGACGTCGTAGATGGCAAAGTGGGAGAGATTGACGATGCCGCAATCTTCGCTCATCGCCAGATGCTCGGCATTCGATACGCGCCAGAAATGGCGGTTGTCCCACTCGTTCTCGCGCACTGGAACCTTGTTGCCGTACTTTTCCAGCAGATGCTCGTTGGCGGCATAGCCATGGGCGCGTTCCCAGCCGCCGAGTTCCATGAAATAGCCGCCCAGTTCCTTCTCGCGCTCGTAGAAGGGCGAGCGGCGGACATTGCGGCCCTTGGAGAAGGGTTCGCGCGGATGGACCGCCGGATTGTAGATTTTCATCGCCGTCTCGGTGCAGCGATCATGGATGAACTGCTCTTCCGTCTGGTGCGGATAAAAGCGCGAATAATCGATGGCATGGTGGTCGATATGGGTGCGCCCGTCGGTCATCCAGTCGGCAACGAGCTTCGCCATGCCCGGCGCGTCCTTGACCCAGATCGCCACCGCATACCACAGCCCGCGCACCTTCTGGCTCTCGCCGATCGACGACCCGCCATCGGTCGTCACCTGCAGCAGCCCGTTGAAGGAATGACGTTCATTGAAGCCGAGTTCGCCCAGGATCGGCGTCAGTTCCATGGCCCGCTCCAGCGGCTCCATGATCTGCTCCATGTCGAGATCGCGCTGCGAGGGCGAGATGCGCGCGTCTTCCTTCTCCAGGATGTCGCGCGGATGGCAAAGACGCGGGCTGGTCTCCTCGTAATAGCCCCACTCGATCTGGCCGCCCTCGGTGGTCTTCGGATCGCCGGTGTCGCGCATATAGGCCGAATTGCCCTGGTCGCGCATCAGCGGCCAGCCGATCTCCTTGCCAGTGCCCTCAAACTCCCTGTAGGGGCCGAAAAAGGTCAGCGGATGATCGACGGGCATGACCGGCAGGTCTTCGCCCGCCATCGCCGCGACCAGCCTGCCCCACAGCCCGGTGCACACGATCACGCGGTCGGCATGGATCGTGCCGCGCGACGTCACAACGCCCTTGATATGGCCGTCCTCGATGACGAGATCGGTGGCCGAGGTATTGGCGAAGGCCTGGAGCTTGCCGGACGCGACCGCCTCGTCGACGAGTTCGCCCGCCACCGTTTGGCTGCGCGGCACGACGAGCCCGGCATCCGGGTCCCACATGCCGCCCTGCACCAGGCTTTCCTCGATCAGCGGGAACTTCGCCTTGATTTCTTCCGGCCCGACCAGCCGCGCCCGCGTGCCGAACGCCTTGGCCGAGGCGACCTTGCGCCGGATTTCATTCATGCGTCCGTCATCGCCGACGCGCGCGATCTCGAGCCCGCCAACCTTGGCGTAATGGCCGCGCTTTTCGAAGAAATCGATCGAATAGAGCGTCGTCCAGCAGCTCAGGAAATCGTGGCTGGTCGCGTAGCAGAAATCCGAGGCATGCGCCGTCGAGCCGATATCGGTCGGGATCGCGCTCTTGTCGATGCCGACGATGTCGTCCCAGCCGCGTTCGATCAAATGATGGGCGACCGACGCCCCGACAATGCCGCCGGCCCCGACGATGACGACGCGCGCGTGAGAGGGAAATTTCGACATGTGTGCCTCGCCCAATAGAACCCGGAATTCCGTGGCACCTTATGGCGCAAGCCTCAGCGCCGTTATTTCAAGTGCGACACCTTTCGCCGCGCGGAATGGGGATACACTCTCACTCCGCTCGTACCGCCGGTTCCCTGCGCGCCGGCTCGATCTTCGACCATGGGCTGATCTCCAGCCAGCGACCGAGATGGCGGGCAAGCTTTTTCGGCCCGATTACTTCCAGCCGGTCGGCGTCGATGGCGCGCTCGACCGTGATATCACCGCGCACGAGATGGATCATGTCCGGTAGGGTGCAGGTGAAGTTCGCCAATATCATCGAGGCCTGTCTGAGCCACAGAACCGAATCGGTGATCATGCTGGCCCGCAAGCCATAGGGATCATGAAGTGACCGCGGCCAACCCTCCCGGGTCGTGAAGGCTTCGACCACAGAAATCCGTTGCTGCTGATGCTCTTAGCTGCCATTTAGGTTGCTCAGCCTGGCCTTTTTTGGCACGGCGTCCGGTGTTTTATATATTGCAAGCAAGCGTTTATGGATTTCCGACAAACAATTAGCCTCAGAATTTTTCTGTCCAGGCAGTTTGGCATTTTCGTCGTTGTCGGCCTAGTCGCGGCCACCGCGCACTGGTTCTATCGCTATTTCCTGAACTTCTATCTTTCCTACGAGGTTTCGCTCTTTCTCGCCTATGGCCTCAGCCTTCTCACGGGTTTCATCATGACCAAGAAGTTCGTGTTTCCGCTCAGCACGAGGCCAACACACTACCAGGCGAGCTATTTCCTGCTCCTTCCACCTTTCCATGCTTCCCATCGTTCTGGGCGTCTCCTACGGCCTTTCCGAATTCGTGCTGATATCCTTTCTGCCCGTCGCCGCCGCGCGCGGCTGCGCCCATGCATTTGCCGTGGTGACGCCGGCATTGCTTAATTTCGTGCTGCAGAAATACATCGCTTTTCAGAGCTAGAATCCCTTTACCTGCGCAGTGCTTCCTCCACATGCCCCACCGCCAACCCGATCCTGTACCCCCCGATCCGCGCACTTAGCCAGTCATGGCCCGGCACCGGTCCCATGAAGGGTTCATGACCGATACCCTTCAGCATGTTTCTGGGCCGCACATTGGCCCAGCGTTCGACGATCGGTGCATCGCGCAGTGCCGGCACCAGTTCCAGCGCACGATCGTAAAAGCCCATGTCGCGGGGATCGAAGGCATCGGCCTGGTCCCAGTCGTCGCGCGCGGTCGAGCCGATGGCGATACGGTTGCCTGTGTGCGGCACGATATAGCTGCCATCCGAACAGACGATCGGCAGATCGTCGCCGTGAGCAAATTCGACCAGCACCGCCTGTCCCTTGACGCCGCGCCCGATCGGTCCGCCCGGCGCTGACGCCAACTCGCCTATCCAGGGTTGCAGCAGTTCGTAGGATTGCCAGCCCGCCGCGACGACGATTTCACCGGCGTCCATCGCGCTGCCATCGGCCAGCACCGCCCCACCCTCGTCCAGCCGCACGACTTCCACACCCTCGCACAACGTCCCGTTCGCCTCGACGAACGCCTTCAGTGCGGCCAGATAGGCGCGTGGATCGAGCCGCGCCGAAAGATCGTCGTGCTGCGCGCCTGCTGGTGCTTTGGCTTCGTTCAGCCAGTTCTCCGGAGCCCTGTCGGCAAGTGGTGGCGCGATGCGTTCCAGTCTGAACCGTTCGCCCCAGTTCTCCCGCGCACCAACGATCCGCCGCTCGATCTCGGCAATCGAGCTTTCCGCACGGATCGGCATCAGCCGTCCGCAGCGCCGATAGTCGCAATCCATGCCGGTGTCTTCTTCGAGCGCCGCAACCGCTTCCGGCAGACTTGCCAGCGCCTCGAACTGGAACTGTATTTTGGCGTTCCAGCGGTCCGGCATATGCGGCATCAGCGCGCCGAGAAACCCGCCCGACGCGCCACCACCGACCTGCCCCCTGTCGACCACCAGCACATTTCTGCCCGCTGAAATCGCATGGCGCGCCGCCCACAGGCCGAAGACGCCCGCACCGATGATGAGGACATCCGGGGTTTTTTGCGGTTGAATGGCGGGTGCCTGAATAGTGGGCGATTGAATCATTTTGGCAGGAAATAGCGCCATATGACGGAAGACAAAAGCAAATCTATCGATTTGCCCGCGCTCGACTGGATCGATGGCACGATCCCCTTTTCGCCACGCTTCGCCGACACCTATTATTCGAAGGCCGGCGGGCTGGCCGAGGCCGAATACGTCTTCATCGCCGGCAACGGCCTGCCTGCGCGTTGGCCAGCCGTGCCCGAATGCACGATTGCAGAACTCGGTTTCGGCACCGGGCTGAATTTTCTGGCGACGATGCGCCACTGGCGCGATCTGGCCCCGCCCGGCGCAACGCTGCGCTACGTCTCATTCGAGCACCTTCCTCTGTCGCCCGCCGACATGGCAAAAGCGCTGTCGCGCTGGCCGGAACTTGCCGATGTGGCCAACCGCCTCGCCAGTCTGTGGCGGCCCGAATTCGAAATCCTGCAGGTGGCATTCGCCGACAAAGTCGAACTTATCGTGTTCATGGGCGACGCCAATATCCGCCTGCCGCAACTCGAACTGAAGGCCGATGCCTGGTACCTCGACGGCTTCGCCCCGTCGCGCAATCCCGAACTCTGGTCGGCCACGTTGATGGCTGAAGTATTCGCCCACACCGGACCGGGCGGCACCTTCGCGACCTACACCGCCGCCGGCCAGGTGCGCCGCGATCTCCGAGCGGCAGGCTTCGTGGTCGAACGGCGTCCGGGTTTTGCCGGAAAACGCGAAATGCTGGCGGGCAAACGTCCGGCATGACACCGCCGGATGCCAGCCGGCAGTGTCATTTCGTCGCCCAACCTGCCGCATTGACGGGAGAACTGCTTCGAAACCAAGCCTACCATCAAATCATTGCAGGTTGACCGTCATGGCCATGCCCTTTTCGAAATTCGTGCTCGAGACCCGGCCGGGCGATTTGCCCGACGAGGTCTTGCACCAGGCGTGCCGCTGCCTGCTCGACCTTGCCGGTGTCGCCGCCGCCGGCCGGCGCACCAGGCTCACCGGCATCATCGCCGACCACGCCGCCGAATACTTTGCAGCGGGCAGTAAATCAGCGCCGATTCTGTTCGATGGACGCCCGGTCAGTCCGGCCGGTGCCGCGCTCGCCGGCGGCATGATGATCGATTCGCTTGACGCCCATGACGGCCACCGCCTGACCAAGGGCCATGCCGGCTGCGGCCTGCTGCCCTCGATCCTTGGCATCGCTTGCGCCGAAGGCCTGCCCGATGGTGCCGAACTGTTGACGCGCCTGGCGCTCGGCTACGAGATCGCCACCCGCGCCGGCATCGCGCTGCATGCGAGCGCGCCGGACTATCATACTTCCGGCGCCTGGGTGGCGGTCGGCTGCGCCGCGCTCGGCGCGCGTGCACTGCGTCTTGACACGGCGGGCCTCGCCCACGCTGTCGGCATCGCCGAATATCATGGGCCACGCAGCCAGATGATGCGCGTCATCGACCATCCCACCATGCTGAAGGACGGCTCCGGCTGGGGTGCGATGGCCGGCACCTCGGCGGCCTATCTCGCCAAATCCGGGTTCACCGGCGCACCGGCGCTGACCATCGAGGACGAAGCGGTGCATGACATCTGGGCCGATCTGGGCGAGCGCTGGCGCATCACGGAGCAATATTTCAAGCCGTGGCCGGTCTGTCGCTGGACGCAACCCGCCGTGGAAGCGACACTCGCCGTTGCCGGTGAACACAGGATCGCTCCCGGTTCGATCGCGCGCATCGAGGTCGCGACCTTTCATGAAGCCTGCCGCCTCGCGGTGCGCGCGCCGGCCGACACCGAGCAGGCGCAATATTCCCTGCCCTTCCCTGTCGCTGCCGCCGCCGCGCGCGGGCGCCTCACCCCCGACGAGGTGATGGGCGAGAGCCTGCGCGATCCGGAAATCCTGGCGCTCGCCTCTGCCGTAGAGCTGATCGAGGACGATGCGATGAACGCCGAATTCCCGGCGCGGCGTTTCGCGGAAGTGGCGATTGTCACAGGTGACGGCGAACGCTTCGCTTCCACCCGCAACGAAGCGCGCGGCGATCCGGAAAACCCGCTCCCCGACGCCGAGATCGAAGCGAAATTCCGCGCCTATTGCCTGCCCTCGCTTGGTGAGCAACGCACCGAAGCATTGCTGGCCGCCATCACGGCACTGGGCGAAGACGGCGATACCGCCCACCTCATGCGATTGCTGCACAAGCCGCTGGCGTAAATCGGCAAACGCTTTGGTCGTCATGCTCGGGCCTGTCCCGAGCATCTAACGAACCACGGTGATTCATTGGATCCTCGGCACAGGGCCGAGGATGACGTGGTGCGAATGGGGAACCACCAAGAAATTCGTAAACAGTCTGCTCGAATTCGCGCGCCACTATAATTGCAGCATCGCCGGAATGCAGATTTCCTCTTCGTCACCGATATGGCGGATGAACAGCGCATCGAGGCGTTCGGCTGCCGACAGCAGCCGTTCGGCGCCCTTCAGCCATGCCTCGCGCATCGCCCTGTCTGACTGGGCCTTGTCGGTTCCTTCTGGTGCAACCGGGAACTCCCGCACCGCAGCCTCCAGATCGTCGAGCACCTCGGCCAGCACCTTGTGGTCGCCGTCGAGCATTTCCAGCGCGTGGTCCAGTTGCGGAAACAGCCGCAGGAAGGCCGGAAAAAAGTGATGGTCCTCGATATGGTGATGACCATGTGCGTGGTGGACGAGATCGCTGCCGAGCCGCGCGATACGCGGTGATAGCGCCCGCATCGTGCCCATGTCGTCCATTTCCTGGAATTGCTTCAGCCATGCAGGCAGCGTTGCCGAAGCTTTCAGCAGCCCCTCGTGGATCTGCATCCAGAATTCCGCCTCGCCGCGAAATCTCGGTGAGGCGCGCCATTCGGCACGCGGAATCTCGAACAGGCTGGCGCGCAATTGCGAACTTATCTGCTCACGCTGTTCGACGTGGTTGTCTGGATGATCGTAGGTGAAGGCTTCGGTCGGGGTTTCTTCTTCCATGCCCGAGAACTAGGGCGATTGTCGCGAGGATGCAATCGCGCGACACCCTTTCGTCATCCCTCACCTCAATGGGGAAGGAACGCCCTACCTGGCTTTCGCCTACTTCCCCTTCGCCAGCTTCTTGGCCTGGCCGACCCAGTCGTCGCGCTCGATGCGGCCCTTGAAGTTGAGGTGTTCGTCCATCCAGGTACGCTCGGCCTTCTTCCACTTGGCGACTTGCGCGTAAGTGTAGATGCCGAGCCCGTTGAGTTTCTTCTCCAGCGCCGGCCCGACGCCGGAGATCAGCTTCAGGTCGTCCGGCCTGGCCGGCTTCCTGACTTTCGGCGGCCTGTTGTCGGCCGGCTTGGTTGCGGGTTTCGCAGTCCGCCGGGCAGCCGGTGCAGCCTTCTTCGCCGCGGCCTTCCTTGCCGGCGCCTTTTTGGCGGGCTTCTCCTCCGGTGTGTCGAAGCTGATAACCGGCTCCATCGTCGCCAGTTGCGCGTCGTTTAGCCAGCACAGGCTGAAATGCCCGTTGCCCAGATCCTTGAGCGGCGGCAATTCGCGCTCGCACTTGTTGTCCGGCACTTCCGACTTCCAGCGGCAGCGCGTCTGGAACGGACAGCCCGACGGCGGATTGAGCGCCGAGGGAATGTCGCCTTCCAGCACGATATGCTTCTTCTTCACGCTGGTGTCGGCAATCGGGATCGCCGACAGAAGCGCCTCGGTATAGGGATGGTAGGGCGGCGAGAAGATCTGGTCCGTCGTACCCTGCTCGACGATGTAGCCCAGATACATCACCACCACGCGGTCGGCGAGGTAACGCACCACGGAAAGATCGTGGCTGATGAACAGCATGGTCGTCTTCGACTCGCGCTGGATATCCATCAGCAGTTCGGTGACGGCCGCCTGCACCGAAACGTCGAGCGCGGAAACCGGCTCGTCGGCGACGACCACCTTGGGCCGGCCGGCGAAGGCGCGCGCCACGCCGATGCGCTGTTTCTGGCCACCCGACAATTGTCGCGGCATGCGCGTGGCGAAGGCGCGCGGCAGCTTTACCAGATCGAGCAGGCCCAGCATCGTCTCGCGGCGTTCGGCGACCGAATTGCCGATCTTGAACTTCTCCAGCGTTCGCACGATCTGCGAACCGACCGAATGGCTCGGATTGAGCGTGTCGAACGGGTTCTGGAACACCATCTGGATGCTGGCGACCGTATCGGTAGCGCGCTCCTGCACCGGGGTGGCCTGTATCTCGGTATTGCCGAGAACAACCTTGCCGTCCGTGGCCGTTTCCAGCCCGAGCAGCACCTTGGCAAGCGTGGACTTGCCGCAGCCCGACTCGCCGACAATGGCGACCGTTTCCGATTCGCGCGCGTCGAAGGTGATGGTTTCGTTGGCCTTGACCGTACGTGTCTCGCCGCCGCCGAAGATCGCATTGGCCGCGACGTGATAATATTTCTTCAGATTGTCGATTCTGAGCATCGGCGCGCCGGGCTTGATCGCCTCCTTTGCGGTGACCGCGCCTTCGGGCAGCGCGTTCCAGTCGACATCCTCGAAGCGCAGGCAACGCGATTTGTGGTCTTCATGACCCTTGACCGAAATCATCGGGATTTCGTCCGCATTGCACAGGCCTTCGACGAAATGCTGGCAGCGCGGGCCGAAATTGCAGCCCCTCGGCCGCTCATGCGGCAGCGGCAACTGGCCGGGAATGGCGATCAGCGGGCGGGCGTTCTTGTCGGCGCCCGGCAGCGGGATCGAGCGGAACAGGCCTTGCGTGTAGGGATGGCGCATCCGGTCGAACACATCGTCGATCTCGCCGGTCTCCACCGCCTCGCCCGAATACATCACGGTGATCCGGTCACAGGTCTCCAGGATCAGGCCGAGATTGTGCGACACGAAGATCATCGACGTGCCGAATTCCTTGCCGAGATTCTTGACCAGTTCGACGATGCCGGCTTCGACGGTGACATCGAGCGCGGTCGTCGGCTCGTCGAGCAGCAGCAATGCCGGCTTCGACAACAGCGCCATGGCGATCACGATGCGCTGTTGCTGACCGCCCGAAAGCTGGTGCGGATAGGACCGCATCATGCGTTCGGGGTCCGGCAGCCTGACCGCGCTCACCATCTCCAGCGCACGGTTCCAGGCTTCTTCCCTCGACGTCTTGTCGTGCAGGATCGGCACCTCCATGAGCTGCTGGCCGATCTTCATCGCCGGATTGAGGCTGGCCATCGGCTCCTGGTAGATCATGGCGATTTCGTTGCCGCGCAGGCCGCGTAATTCGGCCTGGCTCATCTCGCCCATGTCGCGGCCCTTGAACTTGATGCGGCCGCCGACGATCTTTCCGCGATTGCCCATGTCGCGCATGATGCCGAGTGCGACGGTCGACTTGCCGCAACCCGATTCGCCGACGAGACCCATCGCCTCGCCCGGCATCACCTTGCAGGAAAAATCCATCACCGCCGGGATTTCGCCGGCGCGCGTGAAAAAGGAGATGGACAGGTTCTCGATTTCCAGGATCGGCTCTTCGCTGACCTGCATCTTCTGGACGTTTACGGCTTCATTCATCGTTCGTCCTCAATCTTTCATGGATTCTTCACGCAGCGCGTCGGCGAGCATGTTGAGCCCGAGCACGAATGACATCAGCGCCACGGCCGGTGTCAGGCCGCCCCACACAAAAAGCCTGAGCTGCGCCACCTGGCTGCCATCCTTGATCGCGGTGCCCCAGTCGGGACTTTCCGGCCCCATGCCGAGGCCGAAGAAGCCCAGCGTTCCGAGCAGGATCGTGGTGTAGCCGATCCTCAGACTCGCATCGACGATCAGCGGTCCACGCGCATTGGGCAGGATCTCCCACAGCATGGTGTACCATGGCGACTCGCCGCGGGTCTGGGCGGCGGCGATATAGTCGCGCGTCTCGATATCCATGACGAGACCGCGCACGATGCGGAAGACGCCCGGGCTCGACGCGAAGACGACGGCAACGAAGATGTTGAGTTCGTTCGGCTGGATACTGACGATCCCGAGCGGATCGGCGTTGAAGACCAGACCGAAATAAAGCCACGCACCGAGGATGATGGTGATGGCAAGCAACGGATAGAGTCGCTCCGGCCGCCCGTTGTAGCGCGTATAGAACAGCACGGCGAAGAAGATGATCGGGAACAGGAACAGCACGCCCGCCATGGCATAGGGTATGGGCGTATCCATGATCCCCGGCGTTACCAGCAGATAGAACAGCAGGATCACCGGAAAGGCGAGCACGAGATTGGCCAGGAAAGACAGGACCTGGTCGATCTTGCCGCCGAAATAGCCCGCCGGCAGCCCCAGCGTGATGCCGACCAGCAGGGCGATCATCGTGGCAGCCGGTGCGATCGTCAGCACGATGCGCGCGCCATAGACCGCGCGGCTGAAAACGTCGCGCGCAAGCTGGTCGCCACCGAGCAGGAATGTGATGCCGCTTGCCGGATCGATCGATCCCGGCACCGCGTTCTTCATCACCGCGACCTGGACCCGGGGATCGAGCGGTGCGACGATATTGGCGAAGACCGCCGTGAACAGCCAGAAGAGACAGATCGCCAGACCGACAACGCCAATGCCGTTGTCGAAAATCCGGCCCGCCAGCCCCAGACTCTTCCTGTAGCGGTAACTGACGACAAGAACGATGATGAGGCTTGCCCAGACGGGCCACAGCCGCCCGATTAGGCCGATCACAACACCGAAGAAACCCACATTTTCCATCGTCAGCTCCTATCCAACGCGGATGCGCGGGTTGAGGAAGGCGTAGCCGATATCGGAAATGAGCTGCGTGAGCAGCACGATCAGCACCGAAATCAGTCCGCAAGAAAGCAGCAGGTCGATATCGTTATTGGATGCCGCCTGCACCAGTAGCCAGCCGAATCCCTTGTAGTTGAAGATGGATTCGGTCACGACGACACCGGTCAGAAGCCACGGGAACTGCAGCATGATGACGGTAAACGGCGCGATCAGGGCGTTGCGCAGCGCGTGCTTCATGACGACGGCGCCGAAACTGAGCCCCTTCAACCGCGCGGTTCGGATATATTGCTGCGTCATCACCTCGACCATGGAGGCGCGCGTCATGCGCGCAATATAGCCCGTGCCGTAGATCGCCATGGTCAGGACCGGCAGGGTGAAATTGTAGAGACTGATGCCCCTTCTGGCCGCAGTCGCCGCCGAACCGTTGAGCCAGCCGAGCCACGAAGCGAAGATAATGGTGAGGATGATGCCCGAAACATATTCAGGCGTTGCCGTCGAACCTATCGAGGTGACCGACAGGGTCCGGTCGGTACGGCTGCCCTCCCGCATGCCGGCGAGCACACCGATCGTCAGCGACACCGGCACCATGACCAGCATCACCCAGAACATTAATAGCCCGGTTGCCTTGAGAGCCTGTGGCAGGCGTTGCGAAACCGGGGTCCTGAATGCGGTCGAACAGCCGAAGTCGCCTTCCAGGATTCCCGAATAGGTAGGCACAACCGGTTCATCGCAGAAGCGGAACCGCGGCACCGGTTCTCCCGTCTTCGGGTCGATCACCGGTACTTTGGGCCACACGCCCATCCAGCGGCCGAACTGCACGAGGTAGTTGTCGCGATAGCCGTTGCGTTGAAGCCAGTTTTCCTT
The DNA here is from genome assembly GCA_022340185.1 of Salaquimonas sp. GTDB lineage: Bacteria > Pseudomonadota > Alphaproteobacteria > Rhizobiales > Rhizobiaceae > BOKV01. The sequence continues at coordinate 101,090 of JAJDOK010000073.1, forward strand.
GTCCTGGTCGCTGGCGCGCATCTCCGTCTGGAACGTGGCCAGCTTCCTCAGGTTTGGTTCCAGATTGACGAAAAAGAACACCACGAAGCTGAGACACAGCATCGTGAGCAGCATCACGCCAAGCCGCCGAAGAAAGAATGTGAACATCCCCTGTCCCCCTGAGCCGATGACGGCCGGCGCCTATTGTTGTTGTGCGCCTGCCAGGTCGGGAGAGGCCAGCCGGCCTCCCCCGGATTACGGGACTAGGTGTCGAGCCAGACTTCTTCCATCTGCAGCTCGAAGGTCTGGTGCATGAACAGACCCCTGACGTAGTCGGCGTGGTGCCGGTAAAGGGCGCGCCAGAATGGCTGGATGATGACGCCCGAAGACTGCAGGATGAACTCGATATCCTTCATCATCCCCTTGCGCTTTTCGGCGTCTGCGACTGCGAGCGCCGCGCTGAGCTTCTCGTCGAATTCCGGGTTGGAATAGGCGGTCTCGTTCCAGGCTTCGCCGGTCCGGTAGGCAAGCGCCAGGACCTGAACGCCAAGCGGACGCATGTTCCACTCCGTCGTCGACCAGGGATATTTGGTCCAGTCGTTCCAGAAGCTCGAACCCGGAATGACCGTCCGCTTGATCTTGAAGCCGGCTTCACGGCACTGGGCGGCGATCACGTCGCCCGGCTGCTTCACATATTCGGAATCATACGAGATGAGTTCGAACTCGGTGTCCATCTGGCCGGCTTCCGTCATCAGCGCCTTGGCCTTGTCCAGATCGCGCGAGATCGTCGGAAGCTCGTAATATTCCGGATGAATCGGGCACACATGATGGTTCTCGCCCGTCGAACCGGCATCGTTGTAGCCGAGCTTGAGCACGGTTGCGTTGTCGACGGCAAGTTGCAGTGCGTTGCGCACCTTCTGGTCGTCATAGGGCTTGTTGTTGATATTGGTACGCAGCACGATCGTGGCGGCTGTCGTCACCTCTTCCTTCATCAGGCCCATGGAGTCGAGCAATTCGACGGTCTCGCCGACGGTCTGGTAGTTGGAGTCGATCTCCCCGGATTCCAGCGCGGAAATGATCGCGTTCGAACTGGAATCAGCACCGTAATCGATGAAGTCGATCCCGTCGAGCAGGTACTCGCCCTTCCACCATGTGAAGTCCTTGCGCTTGCGCACCGAGGCGTTCTTGCCGACCTCGTAGGCGGTCACCTCCAAGGGGCCGGTGCCCGGTGTCTTCAGCATGTCGCCGCCCATCTTTTCGAAATCGCGATGAACGACGATCGTCGGGTAGTCGGCAATGCCGGGGATGATGGTGATGTCGGAGGAATTGGTCTTCAGCTTGATCGTGTAGTCATCGACCCTGATGATCGCGCCTTCGGCGGCCTTCTTGGTATTGTCGTCGATCAGCGAGGACAGGCGCGAGGCGACCGAATTGCCTTCGACCGACTTGTCGCACCAGCGATTGAGATTGAAGATAACGTCGTCGGCATTGAAATCGTCGCCGTTCGACCATTTGACGCCCTGGCGCACATGCAGCGTGTATTCGGTGGCGTCCTCGTTGATTTCCCAGCTTTCCAGCAGGTGCCCCTCAAAGGTGAAGGACTTGGTGTAACGCACCAGATAGTCGTTGCACTGACGCATCACATTGGCCATTTCCGACCAGTCCCAGGTGCGCGGGTCCTTCATCTCCTTGACGATCATCTGCATCTTGAGGATGCCGCCCGGCTTGCCTTCCATGGCAGCACGCGCGGGAGTGGGAAGTCCGATCAGGCCGTAAGCCGTCGCCGTCGATGCGCCGAATGCCGAGGAAAGAGCGAGGAATTCGCGACGGTCCATGACACCCTTCTTGGTGTCTTCAGCCCAGCGGATCACTTGTTCGGAGAGTGCTTCGCCTCTCGTATTCGTCCATTTTTTCGTCATCAATACCTCCCGATGACTTTGCTCGATTCAAGCAGGTCCGGCTTCACGAGCCGCCCCGCGCCAAAACAGAACTGCGATTTGTTGAAGATGAAGTTGTACCCCTCAATTCTGGGCAAGTGGTTGATTGCCTATTATTGCATCATCTCGCAGGGCCTCAATCGCAACATATGCGCATGGCAAGGTCAACACCCATGGCCCGGGTTTGCCGCTAAGGGGACATGTTTTGCCGTTTTACGTTCGTTCAATGCTGCAATTGCCGCGGCATCGTGGATTTTCCCGACCCGGCCTGCAATGGACCGACTCCCGCATCGCGACATCGGCGTCGTTCTCAGGCATTCCAGCCGCTTCCTTTCTCTGACAAGCTCTTCCTTCACATGCTCGTGACCGGGACGGAAACACCGCAATGGCGGACAGGAAGGGATTGCACCGATGAATGTGAACATCGCTCAGGGTGCACACGCAAGCGCGATCGATGGCGAATTCGCCGCCGCCGCTGCCCCGATCGGACAGGCGAGCGGATTGCCGAACTGGCTCTATGCCGGCGAGGATTCGCTCGCCACCGAGAAGAAGGCGGTCTTCGCGCCAGGCTGGACAGGTGTCGGCTTCGCCAAGGATGTGCCGGCAAAAGGCGACGTCAAGCCGGTCACCTTCCTTGGCGAGCCGCTGTTATTGGCGCGTGATCGCGACGGTGTCGTCCGCGTCTTCCAGAACACCTGCCGCCATCGCGGCGTCGTTCTGGTCGACGAAGCCAGATCGACGACTGGTCTGATCCGCTGCCCCTATCACGCCTGGTGCTACGACCTGACGGGCGCACTCAAGCAGACGCCGCATGTCGGCGGTCCCGGCATCCACGAGCACGCGCAAATTGACAAGTCGAAACTCGGCCTTGTCGAGATTCGCTCCCATGTCTTCATGGACGTTGTCTTCGTCAACCTGTCGGGCGATGCCGCTCCCTTTGAGGAGGTTTTCGCGACCATGCTCGAACGCTGGCGCGACTTCGGCCAGCCGATCCATCATGGCGGGCAGGAATCCTCCTTCAAGCTGGAAGTTGCGACCAACTGGAAGCTGGCGGTCGAGAATTATTGCGAAAGCTACCACCTGCCCTTCGTTCATCCCGGACTGAACAGCTATTCGCGGCTTGAGGATCACGCCAACATTCTGGGCGACGGACCGTGGTCGGGCCAGTTGACCCGCGTCTACAACCCGCAACTCGACGAAACCGGCCGGCGCTTCGCCGATTTCGAAAAGCTGGACCCGCGCTGGTCGTCCAATGCCGAATATTTGTCGCTCTATCCAAACGTGCTGATGGGGGTCCACCGCGACCACACCTTCGCGATCGTGCTGGAGCCGGTCGCCCACGACCGCACGATCGAACACGTCGAAATCTATTTCGCCGCCGAGACGTCGACCGGTGAGGACTGGCGTGACATGCGCGAAAGGAACGCCAGACTTTGGAAGGGTGTCTTCGTCGAGGATATCGGGGTTGTCGAGGCCATGCAGCGCGGGCGTCTGGCGAGTGCCTTCGACGGTGGCCATTTCTCGCCGGTCATGGATGAATCCACCCATCATTTCCATCGCTGGATCGCCAAGCGATTCCTGGAAGCGGGGAACTGATCTGGTTCCGTTTCGCCCGCCGGCACCGCTTTTTCACTTGCCAATGCAGGCTATTGTGATACTGGCCCAGCCGTTTACCCCTTCAGGGGCGAGGAAGCATGCCTGACGCCGCGGGCACCATCCACATGACATTTCTGCTGGTCGAGGATTTCTCGGCCATGTGCCTGATATCCGCCATCGAAGGATTGAGATCGGCCAATTACCTGCTTGGCCACAAGGCCTACAGCTGGCACATGATCAGCCATGACGGTGGCCCGGTGCCCGCCTCCAACGGCATTGCCATGCAGGTCGAGGGTGATATCGGCCAGGATTTCAGAACCGATTTCCTGTTTGTCGTCTCGAGCCTGAAGAACGACCCGCCCTACCGCTCCAAGCTGCATTCACGGCTGAGGCATTTCGATCGGCAGGGCGTGCGGATGGGCGCGCTTTCCTGCGGCTCGCTCATCCTGGCGCGTGCTGGCCTGCTCGATCGCGCCAGATGCACCGTGCACTGGGAATTCCTGCCCGCCTTCCAGGACGAGTTCCCCGATGTCGACGTCGTCAGCGATCTCTATGTCATCGACCGCGACCGATACACCTCGTCGGGCGGCATTTCCGGTATGGAGCTGATCCTTCAGGTCGTCACCGAGAAATATGGCGAAAACCTCGCCCAGCGCATCGCCAACAATTTCCAGCTCGACCGCATCCGCAATGCCGGCGACATGCAGCGTTCCGGCTCCGTGGCGCGCATGGACACCATGCCGCCGGCGGTCCAGGAATCGGTTCGTCTGATGCTGGCCAACATCGAACTGCCGCTATCGAATGTCGAGATCGCGCGCGCCATCAATACCTCGGTGCGCAATCTGGAGCGCATGTTCAAGCGCAATCTGCGCGCCTCGCCCGCCAAGTACTATCTGTCGCTGCGGCTGGAAAAGGCGCGCGAACTGCTGATGCACACCAACATCTCGACGCTCGGGGTCGCGCTGCAATGCGGCTTTTCCTCAAGCTCCTATTTCGCCCGCTGCTTCCAGCGCGAGTTCTCCAAGCGCCCTTCCGACGTTCGCCGCAAGCGGAGTTGAGCATCGTCAACCTATTCCCGCAGCGATTTCCAATCGCGCAGCCGCCTGCCTGAGTCGCCTGTCGCGCGTCCATAACATCGCGCCAGATGTCAGTTTTGTGCCGGCAAGCAGATGCGCATCGACATAGCCAACACCGAGACCATATAGGCCCTGCAATTCGATAAAGATCATGACCTCGTCATGGTCGGCGGTCTTCACCTGATCGAGTCCCTTCAAAGCGTCGAGCACTGCTTCGCGATTACGCAGCTGACCAAGCGCCAATTCCCCAATGATGAAAGGATGAATCAGAACTTCGTTCGCACGCAGTCGCTTGGCTAGTTCTTCGTCGCCGTTTCGCAGGTGATCGACCCAAACCGAGGTGTCGGCAAGCAGCACACCAATTCACGCAGCGTCGGGCCGACGTCTGGGGATTGGAGCAAGATCGGGTTCGCTTGCGCCAAGATCTGCAAGACGACGCGCACTTTCGCGCGCAATCAAGGCCTTGAGCGCTTCGCGCAGTAATGCCGAGCGCTCCTTCAGGCCGGTATAGGCCCGTGCCTTTTCCAGCAAGTCATCGTCGAGTGCAACGGTAGTCCTCATGGTTCGGACCTCCCATGAAATAGGCCAGCCGCGCCAGCGAGTTCGGCATCAAAAATAGCATCATATGGTGCTAAATTCAATGCCTAACACTCTATTTACGGCTTGGTCGCGACCATCGACGGCCTTTCGGCGAATGCCGCATACCAGCCGGCGAGTTTCGGCCTGCTTTCGCGCCAGCCGGAATCGGGGAAACGATAATCGAGATAGCCGAGCGCGCACGCGACCGAGATCGAGCCCACCGACAGTGGTCCTTCCAGCAGATCCATCCATCTGGCTTCCAGATCGTCGAGCGAGGTGTTGACCTTGGCGAGCTGGCCCGCCTCCCATTTGTCCCATCGATATTCGGCTGGCCTCAGCGCCTGTTCGTAGCGGGTCAGCACCGCTGCATCCATGGTCGCATCACCCAGCGCCTCGAGCACCATCGCCCGAAAACCCGCCGCAATAGCGCTGCCCGTCAGTTTCGGTCCGGAGTGAAGACTGTCGAGATAGGCGCAGATCACGCGTGAATCGAACAGCACCGTCCCGTCGTCGAGCACCAGCGCCGGTATCTTGCCGCAAGGATTGTCTTTTGCCAGTTCCTCATTGCGGTTGACCGCGTTGGTATTGGCCTCCACCGTCGTGAGTTTGCCGGTTTGGCCGGTTTCATGCGCCAGCACCATCACCTTGCGCACAAAAGGTGATGCCGGCGAATGCCATAATTTCATGTTGACTGCCCTATCCCTGGTCCATCATCCCGCACCCGCCATGTTGATATTATGCAGTACGAGCCGATGACAAGGAGGAACGCGGTCTAATTCGTCGCATGACCGCACTTTTCGTTGTGCGACGGATCAGCCGGCCGCCAGCATTTCGCCGTCCAGCCGGCGGGAAAGGAAACCGCGAATGGCGGCATTGACCTGACGCGGTTTCTCCGTCGGCAGGGTATGGCCGGAATCGGCGACCACCACCACCTCGTTGTCCGGTAGCATTTCGGCGAGCGTGCGTCCGTTCCTGAGCGGCGTCATCCTGTCCGTCCCGGCCAGAATGCACAGGCTCGGGCAACGAAGTCCCCTCGCCGCATCCGGACCGCCTTGATAGGCCGCGCATGTCTTCAAATCCGTGGCCAGCACCCCTTTCGGATTCCTGCGCATCATGTCGAGATTGAAAAAGATATGGCTCGCGCCGGGCCAGGTATTTTCGTGAAGCTGTGCACCCGGTCCGTAAGACCACGAGGTCATGGAGGCGAACGCCTCTTCCTCCAGGTTTTCCGCCATCTCGATCAGTGCCGGGTTGACCGGAATCGCCGCCGCCGTTCCGATCAGGATGACCGCCCGGACCCGCTTCGGCGCGATCCTGGCTATTTCGAGCGCGACCAGACCGCCCATGGAGTGCCCCGCGACAACAGCCTGTTCCGCCCCGACGGCGTCCATCAGCGCAATCACCCAGCGCGCATGCGCCTCGATCCCTTCGAGCGCGCTGCCGCCAGTGCTGCCGACGCTCAGGAAATGCCCTGGGAAATCCGGCGCCATGACATTCCATCCGTCATAGGCGAATGCGCGCGTCTGCAACGCCCAGGAAAGATGGCTGGAACCGGCGCCGTGCAGGAACAGGATCCACGGTTTGCCCTCGCCATGTTTGCGCCCGCCCGTGGCGACATGAGCTTCCACACCCTCGACCGTTACACGCATCAGCCCGCTCCCGACGCCTTGAGGGCCGCTTTGAATGCCCGGTCGAAATCGGTCTTCAGATCGTCGATCGATTCAAGCCCGACCGACAGGCGGATCATGTCCTCGCTTAACCCCCCCGCAATCATGTCCTCTGGTGAGATGTGCGAATGCGTCGTGGACGCGGGATGGATCACCAGCGTCTTGGTGTCGCCGACATTGGCCAGATGCGAGGCGATCTGAACATTTTCGATGAAGGCCTGGCCAGCGGCGCGACCGCCCTTCACCCCGAAGGCGATGATCGAGCCGGCCCCCTTCGGCAACAGCCTTTTTGCGACTTCATGGTCGGGATGGTCGGGCAGCGAGGGATGGCGCACCCAGGCGACCGCCTCGTGATGGGTGAGATAGTCGAGCATCGCCGCGGTATTCTTCATGTGGCGTTCCATGCGTATGGGAAGCGTCTCGACGCCCTGCAGGATCAGGAAGGCCGACATCGGCGCCATCACCGGCCCGAAATTGTACATCGCTTCGGCGCGGATACGCGCGGTCAGCGCGATCGGCCCGTACTCTTCCCAGAAGACGATGCCGTCGAGCGCATAGAACGGCGCGGTCAGCGTCGGCCATCTCGTTGACTGGCCCCAGTCGAACCGGCCGGATTCGATGATCGCACCGCCGAGCGCCACGCCATGGCCGCCGAGCCATTTGGTCGCCGAATGAATGACGATGTCGACACCATGTTCGAACGGCTTGAACAGCCAAGGCGTGCAGAAGGTCGCATCCATGACGATCGGAATGCCGGCTTCCCTGGCGATTGCCGACACCGCGTCGACATCGAGCACGTCGAGACCCGGATTGCCGATCATCTCGCAGAACAGGAATTTGGTGTTCGGCCGGATCGCGGCTTTTAGTCCGTCGAGATCGCGGCCATGCACGAAGGTGGTCTCCACGCCGAAGCGCGGCATCGTGTTCTTCAACAGGTTGATATTGGCGCCGTAGAGCTGCGCCGTGGAGACGATATGGTCGCCCGCCGAAACCAGCATTGCAGTAACACAGTGAAGCGCGGCCATGCCGGAGGCTGTCGCAACGCAGGCCGCGCCGCCCTCCATCGCCGCCAGCCTCTGTTCGAGCACGGCGACCGTCGGGTTCGAGATGCGCGAGTAGAGATGGCCGCCTTCCTCCATGTTGTAGAGCGCGGCGGCATGGCGCGCATCGCGGAAGACATAGGAAGTCGTCTGGTGGATCGGCACCGCTCGGCTGCCGTGCTCGGGGTCGGGCACATGGCCGGCATGCAGCGCCAGCGTGTCGAGATCAGGAAAATATGCCATTCTTTTCGCAGTAATTGCCGCGGATCAGGATGACCGGCTGACTGTATTCGCCATCCAGTCGCCGGAAGGTGAAATTGGGGTATTGGCCGGTGATCTGGCAGCCTTCCCGCCCGCACTGGCCCGAGCTGAAGTAGGTATCGCCGCGCACCTGCCATTTTCCCTCGATCGTTTGGCCGGATCGGCCGTATTGGGTCATGGTCCCGTCCGGCCGGTAGTAGGCGCAGCCGAAATTCGGGTGGATGATGGAATTGCCGGCGAGTAGCTTGCCGATGCGGGTCTGCGAGGCATCATCGGCAAAGGCGCACGGCGCAAGCACAGCGGCCGCCGCCATCGAGACCGGCAACAAGACCCGCAGCAATTTCATCGGCTCTCCTCCAAGCGCAAACCCTGACATGGATTGCGTGCGAATGTCCTGGCGCCCAATCAACAGGCTTTCGCAGATGCTTGCAAGACCGTCCATCGCCCTTCCCTGTCAGCGGGCACATCCACTGTCGTGCCAGTCATTGCGCCACTTCGCGCCAATGCCGGAATCTTTCCTCATTTTCACCTTGTTTTCCTCGCCGATCCGCCGAATTCGACGGCGAACCTGCATGCTGTGAAGGGGCTCAGACAAGGGATGCAAGTTCCATGAACGACACGATCAACACCGGGAATGAGAATTTCGACGAGATATCCCCGAACCTGTCCGGCGACGAAAGACGTGCAAGGCTAGCCCGTCTCGCCTCTGCCGCATTCTTCATGGGCGCCATCGCGCTGGTCAACCCGGCGCTCGCCGAGGAATGCTCCGATACGGCCGACATGGTCCGCACGGCGGCCCGCGACGACACGTTGGCGGGAGACAAAATGCACACGCTGGAACGCGCCGTCGACAATGCCCTCAGCCATCACGCACGCGGCGATGAGTTCGCCTGCCGACTCGAAATCACCCTGCTGCGCCAGACTTTGAGCATGTCCTGACGGCCTGCCGGCGACGGGATCGAATTCACAAACTATCATTTAATTTCAAATATTTAGATCAGGGTGGCCGCTAATCTCGGTGGCCACCCTGTTCTTTTGGGCAGATAATTCTGGCTTCAGGTTTGCAACTCGGTACCAGATTCCAAACCTGTGCAAAATAACACAGGCACATGTAAAGTTTTTCAATCCAGTGTGCGTGATTGCACGGAAGCTTCTCAACAGCATCCGCATTTGTTGGTCATTGGAACGGGCAATGGTGTCCTTCCACGGTCAGACTGAAAGGAACTGAACATGACCAACCTTCGCAAGAGTGTTACCGCCACGCTCGCCGTTGCGGTTCTCGCCGGAAGCGGTGTTTCCGTTTCCACCGGCGCCAATGCCGCGCCGATGATCCGTACCACTGCCGTCGAAACGCAGTCCGCGGACGTCATCAAGGTCAGCCATCATCACCATCATCGTCGCCATCACTGGGGTCACTATGGTGGTTATTTCGGCGGCTACTGCTTCTTCAAGAAGCGCCGCTTCTGGGATGACTACTACGGCTGGTACTACAAGCGCATTCGCATCTGCTACTAAGCAGCGCTGCGCATCGACAGCATTGAAGTACCTCCAAAGGGCCTCGGCATCGCCGGGGCCTTTTGGCGTTTGGAATATTTTTTCAACCTTTAGAGGCCTGCATGAACGCCCGGACATGACGCGGCATTTCCGGCAGCACTTCACCAGGCGCGACTGCCATCACACCTGCTAGTTCGTCGTCCGCACCCCGGGTCAAATAGGCATTGGCCTGGTCCACGAGTTCGCTCGCCGGCACGTCGAAACGATAGACCCGGAAAGGCGCCAGGAAACTGCCGCCATAATAGACGCGATAGCCGTCTTCGACACTCGCCTTCGCAAGGTCGATGCCTGTTTCCTCCCAAACCTCGCGCCGCATGTTGCCGGCAAAATCGGCTTCGTCCCCCACGAAGTCCGACGGTTCGAAAGAGCCCGAAGGCATGTAGACTAGGCCACCATTGTAGGTGTGCGCAGCCATGCGTGCGACGAGCACCCTGTCATCCGAGCCGACAATGGCCGCACTGGCGAAGAAATGAATTTCGCCTGCAGGCGGCAGTGTTTTGCGGGCTTGCGCCTCGCTGGCCCTGCCATAGGCGGCAAGCCAGTGCAGCATCGTCGCGAAGTCGATTTCCCGGCAGACGATCTCAAGCCGTCCGCCTGAAAGGCTCCAGTGAGTCGCCAGCACGGTCGCGCCATTGAAGAGGTGGCTGTTTTGCGCGCTCCGCTTCGCCCAGTCCGCCTCGATCGCCTTGCGGTTTTCCATTGCATGGCCATGTACGCCCGGTTCCAGCCGAGCGCTCACCTCGCTTGCCTCCAGCAGCTTGTCGATCATCGTTCAAACAAGATTGAGCGTCACCGCCACCGGACAGTGATCGGAGGATTTCGGCCGGTCCCAGCCGATCCTGGGATAGCGCTCGACCTCCTGGCCCGGCGGGAACGGCGTGCGCCAGGGCTGGCCGTTGCGCACGATGTCGGGCACGGCCTTGGGATTGGCCTCGGCAAAGGCGGGCGAAGCGAAGATGTAGTCGAGCTGGCACAGATGCTGCTCTTGCGGCCCGCGCGAATGGTAGAGCGTCCAGCGGTCCTTCACTTCGCGTCTTTCGACAAGGTTGATCGAAAAACCGTCCGAGACGAGCGGATCGAAGCCCGCCTGTTCCTCGCTCACGTGGCTGAAACGGTAGCCGGCCTGGTGCGTGCCTTCCACCACGAGACGTTCGCGATAATCGTTCATGTCGCCGCAGATGAGCCAGCGCATGCGCCCCGCCCTGCTCTTGCCCTCGCTGTCCTGGCCGAACTTGTCCTCGACGATCCTGCGTATCGCCCGCGCCTCGGCGGTACGGATCGCCATCGTCACGTCGCGTCCGGTCATGCCCTCGGGAACATGATTGCCGTTGGTCGTCATTGATTTCAGATGCGTGACGAACAGCGTTACCGGCTTGCCGCCGACCTTGAAATCGATCTCAAGGCAGTCGCGGCGGAACACCTTTTCGTTCGGTTTCTCGCCGATCTCCCGCAATTCCTTGTTGAAGATGCCGAAATCCTCATAGGTGCGATGCGCATGACTCTGCATGGCGACGAATTCTATTGCGTCGCCATCGGCAGTCTCGTCGCGCGTCATCACCGCGACGTCGATGCCGCGCCCGTCATTGCCCTCGATCAGATATTTGCGCCGGTAGCCGGCACCGACCATCTTGAACAGATAGCCATATTCGAAGGCCGACAGGGCATGGAGGTTCTCGACCTCCTGCAGGCAGATGATATCGGCGCACGTGTCGGCGACGGCAAGCGCGGTGAGCTGCATCTTGTCGTCGGTATGGGCAACGACGCGCGCCGATTCCAGTGCTTCGTAGTTCTTCTTGTCCTTGACCTCGACCAGTTGCAGCGTCCGGTCGCGCCTGAGCTCGTTGCGCCAGCCCGAAAAATCGAAGCGCTGCATCATGTTCTCGGCATTGAAAGTGGCGATGCGAAGGGCCATACGGCATCTTTCGGGACAGTGCGGTACTGATCCTATCTAATGCAGCGCCTTTGCACGCGGAACAACCCGTGCGGTCGGGTTTCTTTGAAGGCGGGCCGGCGCATTAGCACCGGCCCGTGCCCCTCGTCAGCCTGCAAGTGCCTGCCGGTTTTCTTCCAGAAAAGCCTTGAGCGGCACCGGTTTGCGGCCGGTCAGTTTTTCGACATCGTCGGTGACCATGGCGATATGGCCTTCGCGCGTATTGGTGTCGAAAGAGACAAAGGTCGGAATCAGGAAGTCGGGAAGGCCTGCCGCCTTCATGCCGGCAGCGAGTTGTTCGTCGCTTACATGCACGACCTCCAGCGGCTTGACTGTTACCTCGCGCACCAGCGCGGCAATCTCGTCGGTGGTAAGCGCTTCGGAGCCCGTCAGCGTATAGACGGCGTTTTGGTCACTCTCCGAGGCAAGCGCTGACGCGGCGGCGGCTGCTTCATCGGCCCGCGTCACATGGGCGATCCGCCCTTCGCCGGAGGAAGTGTACCACTGGCCGGAAGCAAGCGCGCTTGGCAGCGACATGAAGAGATTTTCCGCATACCAGCCATTGCGCAGAAATGTGTAGGGGATACCACTCGCCTTGATCGCCTCCTCCGTGCCGAGATGATCCGGCGCAAACAGCACCGCCGAACTCTCCGGCGACGGCATGGACGTGTAGAGTATGTGCCTGACCCCCGCCCGCTTGGCCGCCGCTACAGCTTTTTCGTGCTGGGACAGGCGTTTGCCCGGTTCGCCAACGGCATCCGTCGACACGATCAACGCCCGGTCGACGCCGGCAAAGGCGGCATCCAGCGTCTCGGGAGCGTCGAAATCGGCCTTTCGGGTCTGAACGCCCCTGGCAGCGTAATCGGCAAGTTTGCAAGGGTCGCGTGTCGCCGCGACGATTTTGCCGGGTTCCACCCTGCCCGACTGCAAGAGGGAATCGAGGACGAGCCGGCCGAACTGACCACTGGCGCCGGTGACGAGAAGGGTTTGTGACATGTGCTGTAATTCCTGCCTTTCGGTTTCATTTCAGGTCACGCGCAAACGCGCGAGCCAATTGGAACTCGCATCGCGAGACATGGTCTCAAAAAGAGACTTGCGCTAATGTAGGAAGTCACCATATGACCGCAAGGCGGCAGTTTTGCCTGCCTAGGTTACATGCGGGGAACCTTGCGAACCAAAGGAAACGGCACAGGACGCGTGGCGATGGACAAGCAGGCAGGCACACTCGAAGGCGAGCGCGTGATCATGGTGATGGGCGAACCGTTCACGGCAGACAATTGCCCGGTGCGCGATGTGCTGGCCAATGTCGCGGGCAAGTGGAATTCGCTGATCCTGCTGACGCTGGATGAAGGACCGAAGCGTTTTTCGGCATTGCGGCGCGAAGTGCCCGACATCTCGCAACGCATGCTGACGCAAACGCTGCGCGATTTGCAGCGCGACGGCTATATCTCGCGGGAAGTCTTCCCGACCAAACCGCCATCGGTCGAATATGCACTCACCGATCTCGGTCGCTCCTTCCTGACGATCATGAAACCGCTCGTCACATGGTCGCTGGAAAATCACGGCGCCATCCGCGAGGCAAGGCGGGCTTTTGACGGCTGAACCCGGCTCCACCGGTAGGATGATCCGTCGTCACGTCGGGCCGGACTGCCCGCCACCCGCTGCCTGCCAATAGGCGCGCGCGGCGGCAAACAGCTTGTCATAGCCCACCGACAACTGCTCCGGATTGATGGCTATCCCCTCGACGCCGTGCTTTTGGTCAAGTTTGAGCGCCCATTCACCCATGCGGTGGCCGGCGAAGATTCGCTCCTTGATACCGGGAGCGACCGCCAGCATCATGAACCGCGTTCTCCTGATCTGCCGGTCCGCGGCAGCTGTGCTTACTGGCAAGGAGCCGGTAGCCGCCTGCATCTCCGGGTCGTCGCCCCTGAGCGTGGTGATGTCATTGACGTCGCGCCAATTTATCAGTTCGGGCGACATGCGGATATCGCGGATACCATCCGGCGACAGGGTTACCACCGGCCCACGCCAGCGAATGGCCATGATGACAGTCGCGACAAAGCCGAAGCCGAAGAACAGAACGCCGCCAAAGTCGAAGACTTCCTGATAGATGCCAGCCGCCGCACCGTTCAGGTCCTGAAAAACCTCGACCCCGCACCCCACCGTAAAAACGAGGGAAACGGCCAGCAAGGCCAGCAGCTTCCACGGTGAAAGGCGAATCTTCATCGTTTTCGACGTGTCGATAGCCATCGCGCGCCCTGCACTGCCCCCTGAGCACAACCGTGAATGTGGCGGCAAGGTTAGGTTTTGCCGCCTGAGGCGTCAAATCCGGCAAGAACTGGCCTGGGTCCTTTCCTCCCACACCTTCGCCAGTTCGACGATGGTCGCCACGGCCTTTTCCATGTCCTGGCGGCTGACCCATTCGAGCGGCGAGTGGAAGGCGTGGCCGCCGGCGAAGATGTTGGGGCACGGCAGGCCCATCAATGACAGCCGCGAACCGTCGGTGCCGCCGCGAATGCTGCCGAGATGCGGCTCCATGCCGGCCCGGCGGATCGCCTCGACCGCATTGTCGACCACCTGCGGAAACCGGTCGAGCACCGTCTTCATGTTGCGGTACTGCTCGGTAACCGTTAACTCGCAGGCCGAGCCGGGAAAATCCTTCAACACCTCGTCGACGATCGATTTCAGCCTCGTTTCCCTGTCTTTCAGGCCGGTCTCGTCGAAATCGCGCACGATCAGGCTGATCGTGGCGTGATCCATCGCGGCAGCCAATTCGGTCGGGTGCAGGAAGCCCTGCTTGCCCTCCGTCGTCTCCGGCGCCTCGTCCTTCGGCAGCCGGTCGATGATCGCGGCTGCGATTTTGAGCGCACTCTCCATCCGGTCCTTTGCGAAGCCCGGATGGATGGCGACACCGGTGATCTCGATGGTTACCCCGTCGGCGGAGAAGGTCTCGTTCTCGATCGAACCGGCCGTCTCGCCGTCCATCGTATAGGCGAAATCGGCACCGAGCTTTTCCAGATCCACCTTGTCGACACCGCGCCCGATCTCCTCGTCGGTCGTGAACAACAGCCTGATCTTTCCGCGCCTTGTCTCCGGATCTTGAATCAATATCTGCACCGCCGCCATGATCTCGGCAACGCCGGCCTTGTCGTCGGCGCCGAGCAGCGTCGTCCCGTCGCTGGTGATGATGTCGTTGCCGATCTGGTTTGCCAGTTCGAGATGCTCGCTCGCCTTGATCACGCGAGAGGGATCGCCTGGAAGTACGATGTCACCGCCCTGATAATCCTTGACGATCTGCGGCTTGACGCCCTTGCCGGTAAAATCCGGCGCGGTGTCGACATGCGAGCACAAGCAGATGACCGGCACGTCCTTGTCCGTATTGGCCGGGACGGTCGCATAGACATTGCCGTGCTCGTCCATATGCGCGTCGGCGATGCCGATTGCCAGCAACTCCCCGACCAGCAGGCGGCTCAGATCCTTCTGCTTTTCCGTCGAGGGCTGGGCTTTGGAATGCGGATCGGACTGGGTGTCGATAGCCACGTAGCGCAGGAAGCGTTCGGTGACGCTGGAAGTCATGGGAAAAGACATGGAGATTTGTCCAGGATTCGTGACAGGCGACATGTTCGGTTTAAACGCCCGCCGGCGCTTGCGCAAAAGCTATTGCTTCGCCGCGCGGTCCTGCCAATACGCCAGGGTCGCATCGAGCAATCCGTCATAGTCTGTATTGATCCCCTGCGCCGTGACGCAAAGTCCGTCCGCGCCCAGCTTCTTGTTGGCCTCGCGCGTCCATCTGGCGATTTTGCTTAGCGGCAATCTGCTTTCGGTTTCCGGATCGACATCGAGCACCATGATCCTCTGGCTTTGCGACTTCCATGTCGAGACATTCCGGATCGCGGACCATGGGATGACCTCCGGCGCGATCCTGATATCGCGAATGCCCTGAGGCGACAGCGTCACCACCGTGCCCTGCATGGTCATCGCCCTCCACAGGATCAGGACCGTGCACAATCCGAAGAAGACGAGGCCGACATAGCCGATGAACTGACCGAAATCGCCGGCCTCGATACCCGGTATCAGGCGGAACGCGAGTATCGCCGAGCCGCATATCATGATGATGCCGGCCGCCAGCAGGCCGAGCATCTTGCCGAACGATGCCTTGAATTCCAGCGTTTGCAAAGTGTCGATGGACATGGTGGCCCTCCACTCCCACAAGCTTGCCGTCCTCGCCCCTGCGCGTCAACGAAGGCGCCGTTCGGCACGTGACGGATTGCACAACCATCAGTTACCCGAATTCGATCTTGACACCGTACCGAACGGTACGGTACAGCATCCACGGAAATCCAGCCAGTCGGTGACCGATACTCGTGGACCAGAAAGTCAGCCCGGACAAAGCTCCCTTTTCCAGCCGCCAGACCGAAGTGCTGTCGGCGGTCCTCGACCTCATGGTCGAGGAAGGCGACCGCTTCTCCATGGCGTCCGTCGCCCGGCGCGCCTCCTGTTCCAAGGAAACGCTCTATAAATGGTTCGGCGACCGCGACGGGTTATTGACCGCCACCGTGCGCTGGCAGGCCGCCAAGGTCGCCATGCCTCCCCTGCCCGAAGCAAAACTGACCCGCGCCGCCTTCGCCGCCGCGCTTGGGGCCTTCGCCGTCAACTGGCTCAAGGTGCTGACCGGCGATGTCTCCGTCGCGCTCAACCGCCTCGCCATCGCGCATGCCGGTTCCGGCGGGAGCGATCTCGGCCGCATCGTGCTCGAAAACGGCCCCTTCGAGATGGCGCGCCGCCTCGAACCGGTCTTTGTCGCCGGCCGCGATGCCGGCCTCGTCGAGTTCGACAAGGTCGAAACCGCCTTCCGCTCCTTTTTCGGCCTTGTCGTCGCCGACACGCAGACCCGCGCATTGCTGGGCGACACGTCCCGCCCGAAGCAAACGGAAATCAGGGGCTGGGCTGCACGCGCCGTCGACCAGTTCCTGCAACTCTACGGCACGGCCCCGCGCCATGCCGCCAAACCCAACTGAAACAGTCATTTTAGAAGAACACGGAGAGGAGTAGATCATGCGTGTTTATTACGATCGCGATGCCGATCTCGGCCTGATCAAGGGCAAGAAGGTCGCCATCATCGGCTATGGCAGCCAGGGCCGGGCGCACGCGCTCAACCTGAAGGATTCCGGTGTCGAGAACGTGGCCGTCGCACTGCGCGCCGGCTCGTCAACAGCCAAGAAGGCCGAATCCGACGGCCTGAAGGTGATGACGGTCGCCGAGGCCGCCGGCTGGGCCGATCTGATGATGATGGCCACGCCCGACGAATTGCAGGCCGGCATCTACAATTCCGAGATCGCGCCGAATATCCGCGACGGCGCGGCCATCGCCTTCGCCCACGGCCTCAACGTCCATTTCAACCTGATCGAGCCGAAATCGACCGTCGACGTGCTGATGATCGCGCCCAAGGGCCCTGGCCACACCGTGCGCGGTGAATATCTCAAGGGCGGCGGCGTGCCCTGCCTCGTCGCGGTCAATCAGGATCCGTCCGGCAACGCGCTGGAACTGGCCCTGTCCTATGCCTGCGGCGTTGGCGGCGGCCGCTCTGGCATCATCGAGACCACTTTCCAGGAAGAGTGCGAGACCGATTTGTTCGGCGAACAGGTCGTCCTTTGCGGTGGTTTGGTCGAACTGATCCGAGCCGGTTTCGAGACCCTGACGGAAGCCGGCTACGCGCCCGAAATGGCCTATTTCGAGTGCCTGCACGAGGTCAAGCTGATCGTCGACCTCATCTATGAGGGCGGCATCGCCAACATGAACTACTCGATCTCCAATACCGCCGAATGGGGCGAATATGTCTCCGGCCCGCGCATCATCACCGCCGAAACCAAGGCCGAGATGAAGCGCATCCTCAAGGACATCCAGACCGGCAGGTTCACTTCCGAATGGATGCAGGAATGGCATTCGGGCGCGGCCCGCTTCAAGGCGACGCGCCGCATGAACGATTCCCACCCGATCGAGGAAGTCGGCGAACGCCTGCGCGGCATGATGCCGTGGATCTCGGCCAACAAGCTGGTGGACAAGGCGAAGAACTGACGCCAACCTTCTGAACAGACTCATGAAAGCCGCGGAGCGATCCGCGGCTCTTTCACGTCCTGGCAAAGGTGATGTCGAGATGGGACAGCGCCTGCTGAAGCTCGTCCAGCGAGGCCAGGCCAAGCGCCGGGCGCGCACCGGTTGGCAGCTCCCCATCCAGCACTTTCCGGGTCAGGACATAGGCAGGCGTTGGAGGGATTTGCGGACCGTCGCCGCTTTCCGCGATCAGCGTCCAGCTTCGCAACACGGACGCTCCATCCTCGCCTTCTCCACCAACCTCCACCTTCATGCCGCCGCGGTCGGTTCCCCATGATTGCATCAGATTGGCGGTATGCCAGAGCACGCCGGTGAATGGGCGCAGCGAGGACAGAAGCCGCAATCTCACCGCAAATGTCAGCAGCCACAGGCCGAGATGCATCAAACGCAATTCCAGTCCCGCACGAAACGTGACCGATTCAGCATTGTAGTGGTCGGGGAAGAGTATCGTGTCGGGGACAAACAGCGGACTGGCGAGCCGGTTTGAAATCGCGGCTGCACCCGGCGTCCGCAAGCCACACCGGGCAAGGTGTCCCCAGCCGGTCTGCCGCACCCATTTCCCCTTCTGAAAGGTCGGGAATTTCTTTCCGGCCTGTCCGAGGATCGATTCCATCACCGCGCGACCGCGTGGCGCCCTGTTGCCCGGCAGAATGCAGACATCGATCGTCTTGACGCGGCGCATGCCGGATATCAGGGCATCGACAGCGGCCGAAGACAGCGCCGGAACCGAACTCGCACCCGAGATGACGCTCACGCCTGCTCGTTCGGCTCGCTCGTTCAGGCATGTGATTTCGGCGACGAACCGCGCATCGTCGGCGAGGTCGAGATAGTGGCTGTTCGCGGCGATGGCCGCCAGGGCAAGGCTGTAGTCGACTTCATCGCCGCCATTGCGGTCGTACGGTCCTGCCGCGTCGATCACGAGATCGGTATCGGCTTTGGTAATTGCGGCCGCCAGTTCCTCATGCGGGGCAGTGCGATCGAGAACCATGCCCCTGGCGCCGACCCGCTCGGCGGACTGCGCCACTTTCTCGGGAGAGCGGCCAGCCAGGATCAGGTCGATGTCCGGCTCGCCTGCCAGACGCTGCGCGAGGAAGCCGCCGAACACGCCATAACCACCAACCAGCAGAACGCTATGCCGGGCCATCAAATGTCAGTCTTTGCGCATTTCGGCAAACGCAGGAAGGATTGCGAGAACCGATTACGGGTTTGCCGCTTTGGCGGGGCGATGATGTTCATTCCTGACACTTTCCTGTCAGCAGCCTGTCAGTCCCTCGCTTGCTTCCCTGCCCTCTCGGTTCATAGATCAGGTGTCCGCAA
>JAJDOK010000011.1 GCA_022340185.1 Salaquimonas sp.
GGCGAGGCTGCGCTCGTGAATGACCTTGGCGTAACCGGGCTTGTTTGCCTGGCGGCCGCGCGCCACCGCCATGGCTTCGGCCGGCACGTCCTGCGTGATCACGCTGCCCGAGGCGACATAGGCGTTGTCGCCGATCGACACCGGCGCGACCAGCGCCGAATTGGAGCCGATGAAGGTCCCTGCCCCGATATCGGTATGAAACTTGTTTACCCCGTCATAATTGCAGGTGATCGTGCCCGCGCCGATATTGGCCTTCGCGCCGACGCGCGCATCGCCGATATAACTCAGGTGGTTGACCTTCGCGCCGGCTTCGACTTGGGCATTCTTCAATTCGCAGAAATTGCCGACTTTCGAACCTACCGCCATCTGCGTGCCGGGCCTGAGTCGTGCGAAGGGGCCGATGGTGACGCCCGGCGCGATCCGGCAGCCTTCAAGATGCGAAAAGGCGCGCACATGAACATCGCCTTCCAGATGGACGCCGGGACCGAACACGACATCGGGCTCGATGACGCTGTCGGGGCCGATTTCGGTATCGTGAAACAGGAACACGGTCTCCGGCGCGGTCATCGTCACGCCTGACAGCATGATTTCGCGCCGCCGCCGCGCCTGCCAGATCGATTCGGCGCGGGCCAGTTCCGCCCTGGTGTTGATGCCGAGGATTTCCTCTTCCTCCGCCTCGAGCGCCACCGTCTTCAGTTCGCGCGCACGGGCGATCTCGACCAGATCGGACAGGTAGTATTCGCCCTTCTTGTTGTCGTCGCCGATGGCTTCCAGCATTTCCATCGCATGCGCGCCGGCGAAACCCATGATGCCGCCATTGCAGAAGGTAATGAGCCGCTCCGTCTCGCTCGCATCATTGTGCTCACGGATGGCGAGGAGTTCGCCATTGTCCTCGATCAGGCGGCCATAGCCGGCGGGTTCATGAGTCCGGAAGCCGAGCACGGCCACTTCAGCCCCGTCGGCAAGCGCAGCGCGCAAGCGCGTCAGCGTCTCGGGCAGAATCAGCGGCGTATCGCCGAACACCACCAGGATATCGTCATGACCTGCCGCGACCAGCTCGCGCGCCGCCAGAACGGCATGCGCCGTGCCGAGCCGCTCTGTCTGTTCGTAGAACCTCGCCTCGGGGGCGATTGCGGCAACCGTGTCACGCACATCCTCGGCAACAGGCCCTGTTACCACTGCCAAACTGTCGCCGCCGGCCGCGGCTGCCGTCCGGGTGACATGGGCAACCATGGCAAGGCCGGCGATCTCGTGCAGCACCTTCGGCTTTTTCGAACGCATCCGCGTGCCCTCGCCGGCCGCCAGAATGATGGTGAGACAGCTTCTTGCCATTTGTGTATTCCCGGTTTAACCGTCAGCGAAGTCTGGTGAACAAGGCGCAGCGCGAAAGTCCGAATCCTGCCTGTTTATCCAGGGCCGACTAGCACGCCGCCACGCTGCTCTGCCAGCCTGTCGCAATCGGGACGATGCCTGTAGTGTCAACATATAGCGGATTGCTTTCCGTTTTCATAAGGACAGCGTCCGCATTTCTCCCGCCTGTCGGATAGGCCACCATGTTCCTGAAAATCATGACCGTTCTGGCCGCCCTTTGCGTTCTTCTCGTGGCTACAATGATTTTCCTTGGCGGCGACTGGCGCCACATCGCCACTTTCGGCACGGACACCGACGACAAGCCCGGTGTCACCGTCTTGAAGCGCCAGCCCTTCGACGATACTGCCGGCAACAGCGTGAAATCGGTGGTCAAGGCTCCTGTCACCGCACCGATCGCCTACGCCGTGGAGCTGGGCAGTGCGACTTCCTTCAGCCAATTGTCGGCCCGGTTTGCTGAGATTGCCCGCCAGAACGCGGAGGCCGGCTTTGAAAACCTCGAACCGCGCGCAACGCTTAAGGAAACCATGGAGGGGCTGGAGGCGAGATTGCTGGTCGGCCCCTTCGCCACCCATGAGGATGCAGCGAAAGCCTGTTCAGGCCTTTCCCTGCCCGATGGCATCATCTGCCGGACGGTCCCCTTCGAAGGGGAACGGATCACCCGGGAATGATCGCGGATCCGGCAGATCAGACAGAAATTCAGGAAAAGATGCGCCGCATGCCGCAACGCCAATCCGCATCGCCACCGATCCAGACAAATCCGGCAGCAATGTTGCCCTTTTTGGTGATGCTGGTCACGCCGCTCTTCTTTTCCTCCAATCTCATTTTTGGCCGGCTCGTCATCCCCGAGGTGGCGCCCTTCACACTGGCCTTTCTGCGCTGGACACTCGCGGCGATCGCGCTTTTGCCCTGGGTATTTGCATCGCGCGGTGCCGCGCGCAGCTATCTTCTCGCCAACAAGGGGCACTGGCTGCTGCTCGGCTTTCTCGGCATGTGGATCTGCGGCGGCATCGTCTACCTGGCGCTGCGCTATACCAGCGCGACCAATGGCACGCTGATCTACACCACCTCGCCCCTCATCATCCTGATCTTCGAACGGCTGCTCTATGGCCGCAGGATCGCATGGCGCGAATTCGCCGGTATCGCAATCGGATTCACCGGTGTGGCGATCATCGTCCTGCGTGGCAGCATGGCGGTGCTGACATCGATGAAATTCAACATCGGCGATCTGATGTTTGTCGCCAGCGCTGTCTCCTGGGCGCTCTATTCGGTGCTTTTGCGCGCAAGGCCGGTCGAGGGGCTCGACAATCTCGCCCTGTTCGGTCTGATCGCCGGCGCCGGCTCGCTTCTGCTTGCCCCGGTCGCGCTTGGTGAATTTCTGCTGGACGCGCCAATGCCGGTTACATCCCAGGCATGGTTGGGCATCGGCGGCATCGTGGCCTTTGCCTCGCTGCTTGCCTTTTCAGGCTTTCAGTACGGCGTGGCGCGGCTGGGCGCGGCGACTGCCGGTGTCTTCATGTATCTGCTGCCGCCCTATGGCGTGGGCCTTGCCGTCTTCGTGCTCGGCGAACCTTTCCGGCTCTATCATGCGCTCGGCATCGCCACCGTGCTCACCGGGCTGGTGATGGCAACGCTCAAGCTTCCCGGGCGCGGTCCAGCCGCGGAAGCAACTCAGCCGAACTGACCCAGCGCGGGAAAGGTCTCGAGCAGCCAGAAGGAAAAGCGCTGCATGCCGCCTGTCAGGAACAGCAGTCCGGTGATGACCAGCAGCAGCCCGAGCAGCTTTTCGACCGTGCCCAGATGGCGGCGGAATCGTGCAAGAAACTGCATGAATGGCCCGACAAAGGCCGCCGCGATGAGGAAGGGCACGCCAAGCCCCGCCGAATAGACCGCCAGCAGCGCCGCCCCCTCGCCGACCGTCTCGCGCGAACCGGCGACCGCCAGGATAACGCCCAGAACCGGCCCGATGCACGGCGTCCAGCCGAAGGCGAAGGCAAGTCCCATGACAAAGGATCCGGCAATGCCGGCCCCGCCCGCGCCCTGGAACCTTGCCTCGCGGTAGAACAGGCCGAGACGGAGAACGCCAAGGAAATTCAGCCCCATGGCAATGATGAGCACGCCCGCAACGATACCAAGAACATCCATATGAGCGCGCAGCACCACACCGATGGTCGAGGCGCCGGCGCCGAGCGCGATAAAAACGCTTGAAAATCCGGCGACGAAAGCGAGCGCCGGCGCGAATACGCGTGCCGCGTTCGCGCTTCCACCGGCTTCCACGACCGCTGCGTCGCCGCCTCTCGTCAGCGCGTCGACCGAAACGCCGCCCATATAGCAAAGATAGGGCGGCACCAGCGGCAGCACGCAGGGCGTGATGAAGGAGATCAGCCCGGCAAGAAAGGCGCTCAGATAGGTGATGTCAGCCGTCATTTTCCTGCATTCGTTTTTCGCCGAATCTGCCGCTCGGCATCTGCGGAGCGGGCATTGTCGAGAGGTCTGCGGTAACCTATTTTGCCCTCACGCGACAGTCACCCTTTCGTAAAGCGGCCAATTGTCCCGCGCGCCCGTCGGCCCGGCGCCGTCGAGTTGCGGCATTCCACAGATATCCGGGTTTGCGTTTCAGGGTGAATTTGCTGTTGACCGCTCGGGACCGGCTCCCTATGGTCCGCCGCGTTTCGACGGGCCATCGCCCGCTCGAATCTGTCCCCCGTCCCAACCACCCTTGCGGTCTTTCGCCAAGCGATGGCAACGCATCCGGAAAACAGAACGGTCGGCGGTTTTCGGGAGCGCTTAGCTCAGTTGGTAGAGCAACTGACTTTTAATCAGTAGGTCGAGGGTTCGAGCCCCTCAGCGCTCACCA
>JAJDOK010000022.1 GCA_022340185.1 Salaquimonas sp.
CCTGATCCTTGGCGGCCTCGATGACACCCGTGCTGTCAACGCCTTGTCCCGGGCGCTGGCCTCGTCCTACGGAGTTTCCGGTGCCGCCCATCTGCCGGGCGATCAGGCAATGATATTGATCCGCGTCGAAGGTTTCGAAAATTCGGTCGCCCATCGCAGCGAAGCCCTGCAACGTGAACTCTCCGAATTTGGCGAAGCGGAAATCCGGGTCGATGCAGCAGAAAATACACGCCTGTGGCATGGAATCGGCAATGTCGAAAAATTCGCCGACATGGCTGGCGCCGTTTGGCGCGTTTCGCTCAAACCCTCCGACGCGCCAAAGCTCGTTGCCGGGATCAAGAACACGCTGGACGCAGAGGCGATCTACGATTGGGGCGGCGGCCTTGTCTGGCTTCGAACGGCCGAGGAGGGCGATGCCGGATCTTCGGTCATCCGGGATGCATTGGCACCGCTCGGCGGCTACGCCACGTTGATCCGCGCCAGTGAGAATACCAGACGAAACGTCGCGGTGTTCCAGTCTGAATCGTCTATCGTCGCGGCGATCTCGGCCGCTCTGCGCCGGCAGTTCGACCCGAAGGACATCCTCAATCCGGGACTGACGAGTTCAGTCTGAAGCAAATTCTACAAGGGAGGCAGATTATGACGACAGAAACACCGCCGCCGGCTCAATCGCCCGATAGCTGGCTCGATCCCGGCAAGACCAATATCCAGCTCATCTACGTGCTGTACCTTGCCGGTTTCGTCATCGGCATAACGCCGCTGATCGGCATCGTCATCGCCTACGTCAATCGCGGCAAGGCGGGCGGTTGGATCGAGACGCATTACACCTGGGCGATCCGCACCTTCTGGATATCGTTTCTGGGCGGTATTGTTTCCTTCATCCTTGCCTTCATCCTGATCGGTTTCCTGATGATGATTGCGGTCGCGATCTGGGTGATCGTGCGCTGCGTGGTCGGCCTGCAGGCCGTTGGACGCAACGAGCCGATTGCCAACCCGCAAAGCTGGATGCTCTGAGAACGACGGGACGAAATGCAGACCAATTTCAGTGCCGAACAGCTCGCCGACCCGGATGTCGCGTTCTCCGAGAAGATCCTGCGCAAATGCGTCCATTGCGGTTTCTGTACGGCGACCTGCCCGACCTATCTGACACTGGGCGACGAACTCGACAGCCCGCGAGGGCGCATCTACCTGATCAAGGACATGCTCGAAAACGGCAAGGATGCCGACGAGCGCGTCGTCACCCATATCGACCGCTGCCTGTCCTGCCTCGCCTGCATGACGACCTGCCCGTCCGGCGTCGACTACATGCATCTGGTCGACCATGCCCGCGCCCATATCGAGCAGACCTACAAACGCCCGCTGTTCGACCGACTCATCCGCAACCTGCTCGCCATGGTGCTGCCTTATCCCCGCCGCTTCCGGCTGGCGCTCAAGGCCGCCAGGCTCGGCCGGCTTTTCCGGCCGCTTTTTACCCGCCTGCCGGGATTGAAACCCATGGCCGCGATGCTGGCGCTGGCGCCCGCCCGCCTGCCGCGCGCCAGTGGCGCCGCCGCCATCGGCAGCCACGCGCCGAAGGGCGGGAGAAAAGGCCGTGTCGCGATCCTTTCGGGCTGCGCCCAGTCCGTGCTCGACCCGGCGATCAACGAGGCGACGGTCGAATTGCTGACAAGGTTCGGTATCGAGGTTGTGGTGCCGGCCGGCGAAGCATGCTGCGGCGCGCTGGTCCACCATATGGGCCGCGAGGAACAGACGTTTGAATCCGCCAGACGCAATGTCGATGTCTGGACACGCGAGATCGAGGCCGGCGGTCTCGACGCCATCATCATCACGACGTCCGGTTGCGGTACGACGGTCAAGGATTACGGTCACATGCTGCGCCTCGACCCTGCCTATGCCGAAAAGGCCGCGACGGTTTCGGCGCTGGCGAAGGACATCACCGAATATCTGGTGAGCCTCGACCTGCCGGCGGCGAAGGCAGGCGAGGGGATGCGGCTTGCCTATCATTCGGCCTGCTCCATGCAGCATGGCCAGCGTATCAAGGAGTCGCCGAAGCGCCTGCTCGCCAATGCCGGCTTCACCGTGCTCGACGTGCCGGAAGGCCATCTGTGCTGCGGCTCCGCCGGAACCTACAACATCATGCAGTCAGAGATTGCTGCGCGGCTGAAGGCTCGCAAGCTCGCCAACATCGCGAAGACGAAGCCCGACCTGATCGCCGCCGGCAATATCGGCTGCATCACCCAGATCGGCGATGGCGCCGGCGTGCCGATCCTGCACACGGTCGAGATCCTCAACTGGGCCTATGGCGGCGCCCGCCCGTCGAAATTGCCAGCCGCCTGAAAAGAAAAAGGCCCGCCATGAAGGCGGGCCCCGATGATTTTGATGTGTCGGAACGCTCAGCCGCCGAATATGGACATCAGGGGATTGACGCCCGGTGCGGCGATGTATTTCGCAGCGTTCTCGCCAGGTCCGACCACGATGACCTTCGTGCCGACGCCGGCCCGCGAATAAAGGTCCACGACATCCTTGTTCATCATGCGGAAGCAGCCCGATGAAAGGTTGAGGCCGATCGACCAGGGCTGGTTCGTGCCGTGGATGCGATACATCGTGTCCTGCGCTCCCTTGAACAGGTACATGGCGCGCGCACCCAGCGGATTGTCTTCGCCGCCCTTCATCGAGACGGGAAGGATATGGCCATTGGCCCGCTCGCGCGCCCGCATCTCCGCCGGTGGCGTCCAGGTCGGCCATTCTTCCTTGCGGCCGATCTTTACCGTGCCGCCCCA
The DNA here is from genome assembly GCA_022340185.1 of Salaquimonas sp. Lineage (GTDB taxonomy): Bacteria > Pseudomonadota > Alphaproteobacteria > Rhizobiales > Rhizobiaceae > BOKV01. The sequence goes on from JAJDOK010000022.1 coordinate 2,781, forward strand.
GCCGAAACCATCGCGGCCGACGCCGATGCCGTAGCGGATCGCGCTGTTGGGGCTCTTGATGAAATAGAGATACTTGCTGTCGGAATCGATGATGATCGTCCCCGGCGTCTCTTTGGTGGCGACGAACACCGATCTGCGCATGAATTTCACCGGCGGGTTCTTGCGCATGTACATGCGGCGCTGGGTATCGACATTTTCCCACTTCCGCGTCATGGCGTTGAAGACAAGTTCGGCGCGTGCTGCATTCGCGCCAGGCAGCGCGGTGGCGCATGCGGCACCAATGCCGAGAAGGATTGAGCGTCTGGTGATCATCGTGCTTCCGATCAGGTTCCTGTTTGCCGACGCGTCTTCGCGCCGAATTCCTGTTGGTTCAAAACTATTTTTCGTCTCCCGCGAATGCAAGTCATTGATGGGCGTGATCGCATTCACGTTTACGATAGGGAAGAATTTTCTATCAGGTGTTGAAAAACGACAACAGATGCCGGCTCTCAAACCGGACTTGAATTCGTTCTGATCCTAGCTGACGACCACCTTGGTACCGACATTGACCCGCTCAAACAGGTCGATCACGTCCTCGTTGCGCATGCGGATACAGCCCGACGAAACGGCCCGGCCGATCGTCCACGGCTGGTTGGTGCCGTGAATGCGATAGAGCGTTTCGCCCAGGTAGAGCGCCCGCGCGCCGAGCGGATTCGCCTCTCCGCCGTCCATGTGCTCTGGAAGATAGTGGCCGCGCGCCGCCTCGCGTTCGATCATTTCCTTCGGCGGGTTCCACTCGGGCCATTCTTTCTTGCGCGAAATCTTTTCCGTGCCGGACCACTCGAAGCCTTCCTTGCCGACCCCGATGCCGTAGCGCCGCGCCTTGCCGTCGTCTTGCACCAGAAAGAGGAAACGCTGCGACGTGTCGATCACGATCGTGCCCGGCGATTCCGGCCCGTCATAGTCAACCGTGTGCATTTCGAATTTCGGATCGATCCGGTCGCGGGGCGACGCCTGCCGCTGCAGGGAGGCCCGTGACAGGCTGCTGCGGCCCTGCGGCATGGGTCCAGGCGCGATATAGGCTTGTGCCGGCCTGGCCTGCGGGCTCAGCGTGGGAAGGTTGAAATTGGGCGCGTTGAAGACCGGCGTAATGGGATGGAAACCGTCTCGGCGCTGCTGTCTCGCCGCCGGCTGCACTCCGGGTTGCGCCCTGGACTGCGGTCGCACGCCTCCCAAAACAACGCCGCTGCCCGGTTGCGGCTTGTTGCGCAATTGCTGGATCCAGGGCGAGGCGAGGTCCGCCGAAAGTGGAGCCGCCTTTGGCGGCGTATAGTGCGACTGGGCATCCGCCGTCGTACCTGTGGCGCCCAGCATGATTGCAGCGAGAATCAACGCCCGGAATTGCATGGCAGGCAACCTCATGACTTGCACCTCGAACCGATCTTGCCTTGCAGTCCACGCCAATGGCGAACCGTTTCGACGCCGATCATGTAGCGCGTACGATAGCAAAGTATAAACGTTAAAACCCGTCAGGGTGATCCGCATGGGATTCGCCCGATTATGGTTAACATAGGGTTATCCCACATGGTTAGCGTCCGGTTAACGCGGTCGATCCGTTGTACCGGCGTCAGCGCACATGCCGTTTGGCGTCGCGCAGTACGACGGGCAGGAGTTTCTGCACGCTCTGCTTGCTGGCGCCGTTCTTGATCCTTGGATCGTAGAGCATGTTGAGGATCAGCCTGTCGAATCGCGTAAATCGCGTGTGCTTGGTGCGGTCGTTGAACATGCTTTCCATGAGCGAGGGATGCTCGTTGAGTGGACCCAGTCCCTGCAGGATTTCCTCGGCCTTGCAGCGGTCGAACAGCGCCTCGCCCTCGTCTGCGACGATCACCGCATCCGAGCGGTTGATGCCTCTGGTCGTGAACTTCGAGCGCACCAGGCATTTGCCGGGCGTGCTGGCGGTGGAACTGCCATAGACCTTCTGCTTGACCGTTTTCACATAATCGACGCGGTCGACGATATAGACATGGAAATTGGCCTGACCGGGCGAGGAGACGATTTGAGTTCTAAGCCCCCGGATCAGATGGTTGAGCGACAGGATGAAGCCCTGCACCTCGCGCTTCTTGTTGCGATGCGACTGATCCTCGACATAGAAGCGGACAGTGCCCTCGAACTTGCGCACATAGTCCGACTGGTAGCCGAAGGGCGAGTATTCGGCGCCGAATACGGTCAGGTTGAACCCCCGGATAACTCCCGCGTCGCTCGCCGCCAGTACAGGCGCGGCCATCGCGGCAAGACCGGCAAGGGCCAATCCGGCGGCGCGCGAAACGAGACCGGATTTGAAACGAAAGAGGATGGGGAACATCTGCTTGATCAGACCTGTACACCCGGTTCGCCTGGGAACCGCCGATCTGGCCGCCGGTTCATGGCGACCCCTGGTTTGCGACAGACCATAAGGGCAAGAGTTGTCAGTTGGAAAGCGCAAAGTGACGCTCAGCCCTTTCATTTGGACATTACACCGCTAATCTTGCGACCGGTGTGTAACTTGGCATGAAGGACCGCGCATGACCGATGGAACCGAAGGGGACGAGGCGCTCGCGGAAGGCCTCGTTGTCGGGGAGGACGGTATGGCGCGCTGTTTCTGGCATGGCGGCCTGCCCGACTATCTTGCCTATCACGACCGTGAATGGGGCCGCCCGGTCGCTTCCGACACGAGGCTGTTCGAGAAGATCTGTCTCGAGGGCTTCCAGTCGGGCCTGTCATGGCTGACCATCCTGAGGAAGCGCGAGAATTTCCGCGCCGCCTTCCACGGCTTCGACATCGACAAGGTTGCGGCGATGGACGACAAGGACATCGAGCGGCTCGTGGGCGACGCGGGCATCATCCGCCATCGCGGCAAGATCGCCTCGACCATCAACAATGCCCGCCGCGCGCAGGAACTGATTGCCGAAGAAGGTTCGCTCGCTCGCTATTTCTGGCGTCACGAACCGGCCGACCGGCCCGGCACCATTACCCTGGACTGGATGCGTGCCAATCCGGTGAGCGAGGTATCGAAGGCGATCTCGAAGGATTTGAAGAAGCGCGGCTGGAGTTTCGTCGGCCCGACCACCGTCTATGCCTTCATGCAGGCCATGGGCCTCGTCAACGACCACATCGAAGGCTGCGCCTGCCGCGCCGAATGCGAAGCCGAGAGAGACAATTTTGTCCGTCCTTGAAACAGCGCCTCCGCTGCCCGAAGAAATCGCCGCCTGTTTCGACCATCCCGACCGGCAGGCCATCGCGATACTGAAGCGGCTGCGCGAACTGATTTTCCAGACAGCCGCCGAAACGCCGGACGTCGGCGAACTGACCGAGAGCCTGAAATGGGGTGAACCGAGCTACACGCCGGAAAAACCGCGTACGGGAAGTTCGGTCCGGCTAGCGACGACGCGTGACGGTAAGCCCGCCGCCTTTTTCATCTGTCACACCCATCTCGTCGACCGCTTCCGCGACATCTATCCCGACGTCTTCACCTTCGAAGGCAACCGCGCGCTGG
>JAJDOK010000041.1 GCA_022340185.1 Salaquimonas sp.
CGTCAACGCGGTCGAATATGCGGTGCGCTACATTGCCAGGCTGATGGAACTGGGTGAATCCATGAAAGTACGCGCGCCGGCCGGCACCCGGTTCGATCCGCCCTGGACCACGGTACAGGTCGGCCGCATCGAGGGTGGTTCGGCGCGCAATGTGATTGCGGGCAAATGTTCGGTGGAATGGGAGATGCGTCCTGTCCGCGCCGAGGATGCGGACACGATCAAGTCTGACCTTCACGCCTATTGCACCCACGAATTGCTGCCCGCGATGCGCGCCGTCTCGCCCGACGCCGATATCGTCACCCATGTCATCGGCGAGGTGACCGGCCTCGAGCCGGTCAGCGACAATGAAGCGCGCGAGATTGTCGCCGATCTGACCGGCTCCAACGATGCCGGACTGGTCGCATTCGGCACCGAGGCGGGCCTGTTCCAGCAGCTCGGCATGTCCGCCGTCATTTGCGGTCCCGGGTCGATCGAGCAGGCGCACAAGCCGGACGAATTCGTCTCTGTCATGCAATTGCAACAATGTCTCGACATGTTAGCCGGCCTGAATGAGAGGCTGCGGGCATGAGCGCAAGCGCGGTGGGGACTAACCCGGGCAAAGCGAGCACCCGGCAATGAAGAACGAGGGGGAAGAGTTCGAGATCAAACTCGAGCTCGACGAGGCTGGGATGAAGGCGCTTGCCGACTGCCCGGCGCTCAAGGCACTTGCCGTCAAACCGCCGCGTCAGCGGGAATTGAGTTCCACCTATTTCGATACATCCGACCACCGCCTTCACACGGCGAGTATAGCGTTTCGCATCCGTGACACCGGCGGCAGCCTGATCCAGACCATCAAGCAGGGCGCGGAGATGCGCGGCGGCATCTCGAACCCGATCGAAATCGAGGCACCGGTCAAGCAATTGAAACCCGACCCGGATGCCATCGCCGACCCTGCCATGCTGGCGCAACTGGAGGCGTTGGCGGAATTCAGCGAATTGAGGCCGATCTTCTCGACCGACATCGACCGTGGTGAATACGAACTCGTCCTCAATGGTACGCGCGCGGAACTCGCGCTCGACACCGGCCAGATACGTTCGCCGCGCAAGGTGCGGCCGATATGCGAAGCCGAACTGGAGCTCAAGTCAGGCGATATAGACGGCTTCCTGGAAATGGCGGCACGGCTGTTCGCCAATGTGACGATCAAATTCGCCACAGCGAGCAAGGCACAAAAGGGTTATCTGCAGCTCGCACGCGCTTCCGATGCCGTGCTCAAACCGGCCAAGGCCTGGCAACCGAAACTCGATGCGGATAGCGGCGTTGCCAACAGTTTCGCCCTCGTGTGCCAATCGACCTGTGACCAGATCCTGAAGAACTGGGCAGGACTGCTTACCGAAAACGACCCGGAATTCGCCCACCAGCTCAGGGTCGGGCTGAGAAGGCAGCGTTCGGCGTTGCGCGTATTCCGCGGGGCTGTCGACAACGAGGCACTGCAAACACTGAACCAGGAACTGGGCCATATCGGTCGCGTCGTGGGAGCCCTGCGCAATCTCGACGTGATGGTGGACGATATATTGCACCCGGCGCTCGAACACGCGCCGCAACCCACCGTGACGACACGTCTGCAGAAGCTGATTGCCAATCTGTGCACGCGCGAGCGGCGCATGGTAAAGCATGAGCTGCGCCTGCAGCGCTGGAACCCGCTGCTGCTGAAGCTCGCATTGTTACCGTATGGCGCCGGTTGGGAGCGGCATATCTCCGCAAGGGTGGAGACTGGCGAATTCGCGCAACAAGCGATCCAAGCCTGCTGGAACCAGGTGAAGAAACGGGCCGACAGGCTCGAGCAGCTCTCGGACGAAAAGCGCCATCGCCTGCGCAAGGACCTCAAGGTCCTGCGCTACGCCATCGAGTTTTTCGCCTCGATCCTGCCTTCGGAAAAAACCAAGGCTTTTCTGCGTCAGCTGCGTTCGTTGCAGGACCGTTTTGGATATCTCAATGATGTTGCGCTGGCGCGGACCCTGCCGGAAATGCTAGGCGCCGAGGAAGCCGGCGACCCCGAACTGGGTGAGGCGATCGGCTTCGTACTCGGCTGGCATTCCTCAAGGGCAACCCGCGAACTGGCCGAAGCCGCGAAACAGTGGAAGCGACTGAAACGGTTGGCCAAACCCTGGAAATGAACAGCGAAAACGGTCGGAGCGGTTATCGTTCGCCGACCACCGGATTGGACAGAATGCCGATCCCCTCAGCCTCGACCTCGACCACATCGCCCGGCACCAGATAGCTTGACGGGTTGAGCCTGTCATCTGCGACGGTCGGCGTGCCGGTAATGATGATGTCGCCCGGAACAAGCGTGGTGAAGGTCGAGATATAGGCGATCAGCTTGCGGAAAGGGAAGATCATCCGGCTGGTGCGGTCGTCCTGGCGGACTTCACCGTTGACACGGGTCACCAGGCGGATGTCGGCAATCTGATTTTCCTCTTCGAAGGGGATCAGCCAGGGACCCATCGAACCCGAGGAATCGAAATTCTTGCCCTGGGTGACGTTGGACTCGCCATGGCACAGCCAGTCACGCACGGAACCCTCATTGCACAGCGTCAGCGCCGCGACATGCGAAAGCGCATTCCTTTCCGTGATGCGGCGACCCGGCCGGCCGATGACGATGGCGATCTCGCCCTCATAGTCGAATTGCGGCGATTCAGCCGGACAGACGACAGGCTGGCGATGACCGACGAAGGAACGGGGAAAGCGTATGAAGAGCGATGGATAGTCGGGGGTGTCCTGGCCGTCTGCATGTTCTCCGCCGGGGTCGGGATAGTTGACACCGACGCAGATGACCTTCTCGGAGGCAGACAGGGGAATGGTGAAGACGACATCGTCAAAGGCGTAGTCGGTGCCAAGGCCGGCCGCCGTCTCGCTGATCTCGACCAATTTTCCCGCCGCAATCACCTGGCGCAGGTCGGACCATGGATGGCGCGCCGACAGATCGACGATACCGTTGTCGCGGACAAGGCCGTAGCATGGCTCGCCACCGACGAGGAACGAGGACAGACAAGGGCGAGAAGGCGCGTGAACATTCATGGCGTACTGACCGGCTGGGTTTTCAGTTCGGTTGCGTGTGCAAGGGTGGCGGTGAATACCAGTTTATGTGCGCGAAACGCAATGATTTCACACTGTTGCAAAGCTCGCATTTCTGGTGGACCGGATGCAATCGATCCAACCCGACATTGAATTCGGACGGTATACCCTGCGGACCGCATGTACGTAGCGTGCGGGAATGGCAAGGCCGCTCGAACCTTTTATACTGGTAATCCCTTTTGCTTAAAGAATGCTTCAACCTTCTCAGATCGACCTCAACGAACTGCTTTAAGCCGGGATCCAAGTGTCAGAGCGCCGCTCATCTCCAGAACGACAAATTGCCGCCATTCTACTGGCTGGAAGGCGAACGGATCATCACGCACACGTGGCGTGGAGTGTTTCGCACTAATTTAATTAACTTGTTAATTATCTTCAATCACTTCGTGTCGCTTCATCCAACCCGTCGGGATGCGGCGTCATGGGTGTCGGCAGAGCATCAAGCGTTTCAGCCAGTTCCTTCAGCAGGCGCTGCAATGCGTCCATACGGCTCTTGCCGAGATTTTCGACAATTTCCGCATAGGCAGCATCGGTATAGGGCGTCACGGCATCGATCAGCGCCTGGCCGTCTGCGGTTATCGAGATCAGCGTGCGACGGCGATCGTCCGGAACCGTGCGGCGGGCTATCAGTCCACGGGAATCAATGTCGCGCAGGATGCGCGACAGCGAGGCCGGCAACAGACAGGTCACGCCGGCCAATACCGTAACCTCGACTTCGTCACTCGAAGCGAGCGCACGCAACACGCGCCATTGCTGTTCGGTGATGTCGAAGGCATGCAGCAGGGCACGAAAGCGGTTCATCACGGCTTCGCGGGCGATCAGCAGCGCCATCGGCAACGATCTGGAAAAGCTGCGAACCCTGACTCTGACCGGTGCGGCCTCAAATTCCATGAGCATTCTCCCGACACGCGCGATCCTGCCGTTCAGACACGTCCGGAATGACACAGGATGCGCCCACACCCCGTATTAATTAACATGTAAATTAATTTTCGGAAACCCAGGCGAACAATCTCAGATGTCGAGATTGGCGACGGTCAGCGCGTTGTCCTGAATGAAGTGCTTGCGCGGCTCGACTTCCTCGCCCATGAGCCGCGAGAACAGGTCGTCGGCGTCGGCGGCATCGTTGACGCGAACCTGCAGCAATGTACGCACGTCCGGGTCAAGCGTCGTTTCCCAGAGCTGGCCCGGGTTCATCTCGCCCAGCCCCTTGTAGCGCTGCAGCGTCACGCCCTTGCGGCCGGAGGCGAAGACCGCCGTCAGCAGGGCGCGAGGGCCTGAAAGGGTCTGGCTTTCCTCCTTGCGATGGAAGACAGGCGGCTTGCCAAACACTTCCTGCAATTGCGAGGCGAGCTGATCGAGGCGGCGCGCGGTGGCCGAATCGAGCAAGGCTGCGTCGACCACCGCCATTTCACGCACACCGCGCACGGTGCGCTCGAAGACCAGGCCGCCCTCGGCGCCCCGCGCACCGGACCAGCCGCGCTCCGTCTCCTCGGCAATGGCATCGAGGCGGCGCGCGACATAGGCGGCGGCTTCCTCCGCCGCTCCGGCATCGCTCATCAGTTCGGCGTTGAGCGCGCCGGCGATCGCCGCCTGCTCGATCACGTCCTTGTTGTAGCGCGAGTGCAGATTGTCGATCAGACCGCGCACGGTGAGTGCGTTTTCGATCACGGCGCGCAAATCGGCGCCGGTGCGCACCTCGCCATTGATTAGTTCCAGGCGCGCCTCGTCGAGACCACCCTCGATGAGATATTCCTCGAGCGCACGCTCGTCCTTGAGGTAACGGCTCGATTTGCCGCGCGTAACCTTATAGAGCGGCGGCTGGGCGATGTAGATGTAGCCGCGCTCGATCAGTTCCGGCATCTGGCGGAAGAAGAAGGTGAGCAGCAGCGTTCGGATGTGGGCACCGTCGACATCGGCATCGGTCATGATGATGATGCGATGATAGCGCAATTTCTCGATATTGAACTCGTCCTTGCCGATACCGGTGCCGAGCGCGGTGATCAACGTGCCGATCTGGTCGGATCCGAGCATCCGGTCAAAGCGCGCCCGCTCGACGTTGAGAATCTTGCCGCGAAGCGGCAGCACGGCCTGAAAATTCCTGTGCCGCCCCTGCTTGGCCGATCCGCCCGCCGAGTCGCCCTCGACGATGAAGATTTCGGACTTGGCGGGGTCACGCTCCTGACAGTCGGCGAGTTTGCCTGGCAGAGACGCGATGTCGAGCGCACCCTTGCGCCGCGTCAACTCGCGCGCCTTGCGCGCCGCCTCGCGAGCAGTTGCAGCCTCCACCACCTTCGAAATGACCGACTTTGCCTCCGCAGGATTTTCCTCCAGCCAGCGGTTGAGACCTTCATTGACCAGATTCTCGACAGCCGGACGAACTTCGGAAGAAACCAGCTTGTCCTTGGTCTGGGAAGAGAATTTCGGATCGGGCACCTTGACCGACAGGACGCAGGTCATGCCTTCGCGGCAATCGTCACCGGTGATGGAGACCTTTTCCTTCTTCAGCAGGCCGGAACTCTCGGCATAACCCGTCACCTGGCGCGTCAGCGCACCTCGGAAACCGGCCAGATGCGTGCCGCCGTCGCGCTGCGGGATGTTGTTGGTGAAGCACAGGACATTCTCGTGATAGGAATCGTTCCACCACAGCGCCGCTTCGACGGTGATGCCGTCCTTTTCGCCGGTTATATGGATCGGCTTTTCGATCTGGGGATGCTTTGTCCGGTCAAGCCATCTGACGAAGGCTTCCAGACCACCCTCGTAAAGCATTTCCTCGACGCGATCCTCGACGCCGCGCCTGTCGGTCAGCACGATGCGCACACCGGAATTCAAAAAAGCCAGTTCGCGCAGGCGGTGCTCAAGCGTGGCGTAATCGAACTCCGTCATGGTGAAGGTGGCGGGCGACGGCATGAAGGTGATTTCGGTGCCGGAACGGCCTTCGCGCTCGCCGGTAATTTCCAGTGGAACATCGGCAACGCCGTCGGCGAAGCTCATCTCGAAAACCTTGCCGTTCTGCAGAATCTTCAGCTTCAGCCAGACCGACAGCGCGTTGACGACGGATACGCCGACGCCGTGCAGACCGCCCGAAACCTTGTAGGAATTCTGGTCGAATTTTCCGCCGGCATGGAGCTGGGTCATGATGACTTCGGCGGCTGAAATCCCTTCTTCCTTGTGGATGCCAGTCGGAATGCCGCGACCATTGTCGGTCACGGTGCACGAGCCATCGGGATTGAGCGTCACGGTGACGAGATCGGCATGGCCGGCCAGCGCCTCGTCGATGGCGTTGTCGACCACCTCGTAGACCATGTGATGCAGGCCGGAGCCGTCATCGGTGTCGCCGATATACATGCCAGGGCGCTTGCGCACGGCATCCAGGCCCTTGAGGACCTTGATCGAATCGGCGTCATATTCGCCCGGCATGTCGGGTGTATCTGCCATCAAAATTTCCCGTGAACTGGACGAACGGACGCGATAGCGAAATGTTCGCCGAATCATCGCCCCTTTACTTGCTCTACATATAGGGTTTTTCGCGGCAAAAACCAATGTGCGACAAGCCTTTGGCGGTGGATGGCGAGGGCCGGCAAAAGGCGGCTCGAACGTGGCGGTTGGCGCCTGCAGAGCCGTCCTTCACATTTTGCCAATCGTCATTTGATGCCATGTGAAGATCAGGCGTGATAGGATCATCCAAAGCGCTCCAACAGCCGGAAGGCGAAAACCGTCATGGGCCCCTTGAAAACCGTCTGGCGGGACTTTCTCAAGCGGCCGGATCTTTCCGGCTTGCCGCCGCGGGTGCGTGCGGCAATCGCCGAGCGCGAATGGGCGAATGAATTGCTGCTGCGCTCGATCCAGCTCACCATCATCCTGATCTTCTGCTTCATCTACACGATCTCGCCGAAGACCTATCCCGACGACACTGTGGCGCCGGTGCCCTATGTGCTTGGCGCCTATCTGGTGCTGGCAGTGATAGGTCTCATCTGGGGCTGGATGCGCGAACCGCCCGACTGGGCCGGCTATGTGTCAATCCTGTTCGATTTCTGCCTGCTCTACGGACTGATGATCAGCTTCCACATCCAGTACGGCCAGCCGGCCTCCTTCATCCTCAAGGCGCCGTCGCTGCTGTACGTCTTCATCTTCATCGCGATACGCGCGTTGCGCTTCCATCCGAAATTCGTGCTGATGGCGGGTGGCGTGGCGGCGCTCGGCTGGGCCATCGTCATCGTCTATGTCACGCATGTCGACCCCGCCAACAACATGCTGACCCATTCCTACATTCATTACCTCACCTCCAACTCGATCCTGATCGGTGCGGAAGTCGACAAGATCCTGTCGATCAGCTTTGTCACCATCATCCTGGCGATCGCGGTCAACGGCTCGTCCAATCTGCTGGTTACCGCCGTTGCCGAACGCTCTGCGGCGGCAGATTTTTCGCGCTTCTTCGATTCCTCGGTCGCCGAGGGCATCCGCTCGGCCGAGGCGCTGGAAGCTGGACGCGGCGAAAAACGGTTTGCGACGATCCTCAATGTCGATCTGAGGGGTTTTACCGGACTGGCGGACCGGCTCGACGCCGATTCGGTGATGGCGGTGCTGTCGGCCTATCAGGGAAGGGTCATTCCGCTCGTTCAGCAACATGGCGGCATCATCGACAAGTTCATGGGTGACGGCATCATGGCGAGCTTCGGGATTGGAGACGTCGACGGGGAAGTGGAACCGGGTTGTGAGGCCAATGCGGTGCGCGCAGCCGAAGCCATCCTGCTCGATGCCGAGCGCTGGGCCGGCGAAGTGCCCGAAATCGCGCAGGCAGGCGGCATCGAAGTCGGCATCGGCATCGCTTCGGGCACAGTGAATTGGGGCGCGGTGGGCCGCGAGGATCGGCTGGAGATGACGGTGATCGGGCCGGCGGTGAACCTTTCGGCGAAACTGGAAAAACACAACAAGAAGCTCGCCAGCCGCTGCATCTGCGATGCCGAGACATGGGCTGCGGCCTGCGGTCAGGGCTATGATGGCCTTCTTGGCGCCGAAATCGTCCATACACATATCGAGGGAACCGGCCGCAATGTCGAGATCGCCGTGCTGACGCCAAATCCTGTTCCAATTGCTCCGATGCCGCAAGGCGAACCGGTTGGCAGGACATAGATCGGCAGGACCCAGAGGAAAACACCATGACGGCGATAACGCGCACTTCCTATTTCGAGCCGATCGTGCCGGCACCGAATCCGCCGGTCGAAGGCGGGCCCGGGCCAATCGGTTCGCTGCGCCTGCTGGTCACCTTCGCGCGCAATCCGCTCGAGGCGACGAATGCGGCGCATTACGAAAAACCCTTCGCGCAGCTTCGTTTCTTCGGCCAGATGACCACCGTGCTGAACGATCCGGTGCTGATCCGGCATTTCCTGGTCGAGAACGCGGCCAATTACCGCCATGGCGAAATCCGCCAGGCGGTGCTGAGGCCGGCGCTGCGCGACGGGCTTTTGACCAGCGACGGAGAAACCTGGCGCCGGGCGCGCAAGGCGATGGCGCCGGTGTTCACGCCGCGCAATGTGCACGGCTTCGCCGCCTCGATGCGCAAGACAGCGGAAGCCTTTGCCGAAACGCTGAAACCCGGCAAGGCATTGCTGGCGCCGGCGATGAGCGAACTGACCTATCGTGTGCTTTCCGAAGCGCTGTTCTCTGGCGAAATCTCCGGCGACACAGAGGCGATACTGGCTGACGTTGCGCTTTTTCTCGAAATGCTCGGCCACCCTGATCCGCTCGATGTGCTGCGCGTGCCTGCATGGGTGCCGCGGCCGACGAAACTGCGCGGACGTTCCTCGATGAAGCGGCTGCGCAATCGCGTACGCGCATTGATCGAGGCCCGCGAAAAGCGGCTCGAAGCCGGTGAGACCCTACCGCGCGATTTCGCCACGCTGCTGCTCGAAGCGGGACGCGGAACGGAGAACGCCTTCAGCCATGACGAGATCGAGGATCATCTGATCACCTTCATCGGCGCCGGCCACGAGACGACGGCGCGAGGGTTAGCCTGGACACTCTACCTGCTGGCCAACGATCCCGTTTCGCGGACGCGCATCGAAGCCGAAATCGACGCTCTCGACATGGATCATATTGCGGAACAGGACTGGCTCGATGCCTTGCCGTTCACCCGTGCGTGTTTCGAGGAGGCGATGCGGCTCTACCCGCCGGCCGCCGCGATCGCGCGGGTCGCGATCAGGGAGGACAATTGCAATGGCGTCGTCGTTCCGGCCGGGTCGACGGTGCTGGTCAACACATGGATCCTGCATCGACACCATCTGTTGTGGGAGCGGCCGGACAGTTTCGATCCGGAACGATTCATGGCGCCGGTGCGCGATCGAATAGACCGCTTCGCCTACCTGCCCTTCGGCCTCGGCCCGCATATCTGTATCGGCGCGTCCTTTGCCATGCAGGAGGCGGCGATCCTGCTGGCGGTGCTCATTAGGCGTTTCCGCTTCGACTATGCCGGCGACAAGCCGCCCTGGCCGGTAATGCGGATCACCGTGCAGCCCGACAACGGCATGCCGATGACCATAACGGCCCGATAGTGACTGGATTGTCCGGGGCGGACTGATCAAATGCAGGTACCGCAAGCACAGCGCTGGAATATGACGACCGCCGATCAGCAATTATTCTCGATAATCTGATCGATCGCTCCGGAGAGGCTCGGGTCAGTCACGAGTTCTTTCGCCTTCATGCCGTCACTGCAATTGAGCTCATTGTCGGAATTCGAGATCGCCCGCATCGCATAGAAATAACCGACTGTTTCGTTTTCAGCCTGGGCATTGTCGATCAAATAGGTGCAGGCAGCGACCACTTCCTCGTTCGACAGTTCGCCGGCGCCTCCAATACAGGCGTTGATATAGTCTTCAAGTTCCTGCGCCGTGGCGGAGGATGCGGCGGTTACGCCGAAGAAACATAGAGCAACAAAAATAAACTTGTTCATCCGGTTATTCCCCTGTCGGCAATTCACCTCAATAGCGCGCAGGCTCGCTATCGAAACAGAAATACCTGCGACCGCTTCATGCTAGTGACGGCTTGGCAAAACGCAAAATGAATTCAGCAAACCTGTCTCAGCAAGTTACACCGTCAGCAGTCAGGTACGGGCCAGGATGAACCCTGCGGCGCCCGTCATGGCGAGCGCGGCGGTGCGGTTGACCGTCTTCAGCGTCGCATGGTTGGCGAGCGCGGAGCGGGCCCGCGAGGCGAGCGCCACATAGGGCACCAGCACGACATAAAGGATCAGCACGGTCAGTACGGACAGGATCACCCAGTCCGTCAGATTCACTCCGGTCATGTCGATGACGACGGGCAGCAGCGCCATGTAAAAGACGATGGTCTTCGGATTGCCGAGTGTAACCGTAAGGCCGGTGGCAAACGACATCAGCCCGTCGCGCTTGCCCGGCGAACGTTCGATCCTTTCCGGCGTCAGGCCGGAGGTCCAGAACTTCCAGGCGAGCCACAGCAGGTAGAATGCACCAGCGATGCGCACGACCATGAAGGCCGTCTCGAAGGTGTGCGCCAGCAGCGCCAGGCCGAGGATGGCGAAAGTCAGATAGATGAGATCGCCGAGCACGAGCCCCGCCAGCATGGGCATGGTGCGTCTGAAGCCGGTGCCGAGTGCACGGCCGACCAGTGCCGCTATTCCGGGGCCGGGTATGGCGGCGGCGATGCCGAGCGCCAGCGTGTAGGCAAGAAAAGAGGACGGAGCCATTCAGGTTCACGCAAAACGGTTTACGAGGATCGAGCCTTATGCCCCGGTTGAACCAAAACCGCCAGTACCGCGTTGCGTTGCACCCGCCAGGCTGCGCTCCTCGAGCTTTGCCTGAACGACGGGGGCGATGACAAGCTGGGCGATGCGCATGCCGCGTTCGACGGTGAAGGGTTCCTGCCCCAGATTGATCAGCAGCACCTTCACCTCGCCGCGATAGTCGGCATCGATGGTGCCGGGTGTGTTGAGGCAGGTGATACCGTGCTTGAGCGCCAGACCGGAACGCGGGCGAACCTGACCCTCATGGCCGTCCGGCAATTCGAGGATCAGGCCGGTGGGCATCAGCGCGCGGGCTCCCGGCATGATCACCATTACCTCGTCGCAAGCAGCGGCAAGGTCCATGCCGGCGGCGGCGGCGCTGTGATAGGCTGGCAGGTCCAACCCTTCACCATGCGGCAGGCGGACGATGCCGACAACGGGACGGGCGGCCGGACCAGGCGCGGGGGCGGACGTTGGTATCCTGGTGGCTGTGCGGGAATTGACGGGCGTGGGGGAGACTCGCATGGCCGCAAACCTAACCCTCACCGTCAGCCACCGGAAGCTCGATGGCGGCGGCTTCCGGCATCTTTCCCCCGCTTTTCCATCTGATGGGCGACTGGTTTCCCGCCAATGGCAGTTCGGTGGTTTCCCTGATCTCCTCCATGACGAAGGAGGCCGAGACGTCGGCCAATGGAATGCGGGCGATCAATTGCCGGTAGAGCCGGTCGTAATCCTTCATGTCGCGCACCCGCGCGCGCAACACATAGTCGAGATCGCCGCTCATGCGCCACACCGAAATGATCTCGGGCATGGAGAGTGCCGCCTCGCGGAATCGCTCCAGCCAGCCCGGATCATGCGACTGGGTGCGCACCATGATGACGACTGCCAGCCCAAGGCCGAGCTTCTCCGGGTCGACGAGGCCGACGCGGGCCTTGAGATAGCCTTCGGCTTCCAGCCGGCGCATGCGCCGCCAGGCGGCGTTACGCGACAGGTGGATACGTTCGGCCAATGCCTCGGCCGACAAAGTGGCGTCACGTTGCAGTTCACGCAGGATGTTGAGATCGAATTCATCTAGATCACTCATACTTGGGATTTTTATCTCAATTGAGAAGCATTTCAAAGGAAAAATTGGGAAACAATCTTGCAGGCGGCGGTGCAAATTACCCGCACATCATCGCACCGGAGGGAATTGTCATGACCCGCATCATCGAACGCATGTTCATCACGCATCCGCAGTCGGTCGACGAAAGCTATCTGGAACATTTCGGCTTCGCGATGCGGTTTTCAGGCTTGCTGTTCGCGGCAGCCGGCGCGGCGCTCATCCATGCGCTGGTACCCTGCCTGTTCGAAAAAACCGCAAGCGGCATCGTGCGCCAGCTCTATGCACGCACTGCCAACCGGGGTAACTGAACGACAATTTTCCAATAGCGGCTATTTTTCCGCGACGGCCTGGGCGATGCGCGCAACCAGCCTGGAGGCAACCTCGTCCTTGGGCAGGTCGGGCCATTCCTCGACGCCGTCGCGGGTCAACAGCTTAACGGCGTTACGCTCACCGCCCATGATGCCGGTCTGCGGCGAGACGTCGTTGGCGACGATCCAGTCGGCACCCTTGCGCTCCAGCTTGGCGCGCGCATGTTTTTCGACCTTCTCGGTCTCGGCGGCGAAGCCGACGACGAGGCGCGGGCGCTGCTTGTGGTGACCGACCGTCTTCAGAATGTCCGGGTTCTCGGTCAATTCCAACATGGGCGGGCCGCTACCCGCCTTTTTCTTCATCTTCTGCTCCGCCGCACCGACGGTGCGCCAGTCGGCGACGGCGGCGACCATCACCGCGATGTCGGCAGGAAGTGCTGCCTCGACGGCTTGCAGCATCTGCCTCGCCGTCTCGACATGGATAACCGTCACACCCGCCGGATCGGGGATCGATACGGGGCCGGAAACGAGCGTGACATCGGCGCCGGCACCAGCCAGCGCAGCGGCAATGGCATGGCCCTGGCGGCCCGACGAGCGGTTGGCGATGTAGCGCACCGGATCGATCGGCTCATGCGTCGGGCCGGAGGTGACAATGGCCTCGAGGCCCGCCAGCGGCTTTCCGCCGGGGCTGAGCAGGTCGGCGAGCGCCGCGACGATCTCGAGCGGTTCGGCCATGCGGCCGGTACCCGCCTCTTTCGCTTCTGCCATTTCGCCAGCATTGGGGCCAATGAATTGGATGCCGTCCTTCTTCAGTGCCGCGACATTGCGTTGCGTGGCGGCATGCGACCACATCGCCGGGTTCATGGCGGGCGCGAGCAACACCTGTTTGTCGGTGGCGAGTAGTACGGCACTCGCCAGATCGTCGGCGAGGCCATGCGCCATTTTCGCTATAAGGCCTGCAGTGGCCGGCGCGACGACGATCAGGTCGGCCTCACGCGATAGACGGATATGGCCAATGTCGTGTTCGGAGGCGCGGTCGAACAATTCGGAAAAGACCTGCCCGCCGGCAATCGCGCCAACGGCCATCGGCGTGACGAATTGCGTCGCGGCCTGCGTCATCACGCAGCGCACCGAGGCGCCGCACTCGCGCACGCGGCGGATCAGGTCGAGCGATTTATAGGCTGCGATGCCACCGGCGATGATCAGCAGGATGCGCTTGCCGGAGAGAGGCAGGCCAAGCGAGGTGACCGATGCGGGGCTCGAAATACCAGCGTCCTCGCCGAAGATCAGCCAAGCAGGCGATACGCCAAAAAGCTCGCCATAACGGATGGCCTCCTCCTCGCCGAATCCCCGCGTACCATTCTCGTGATGGGTGTAAGTGGGCGGACTTACGCCGAGCGCACGCGCCGCCGCCGATGCGGACGCAAAACCTGCCCCGATTCGTGCGTTACGTAGCCTATCTGCCTTGTTTGTATCGAAAATCATGCCCTACTTGTATTATGATTTGTATTTTCAATACAAATTGCACGAAATATCCAGATATTCAATACAATGCGTCAGCTACAGAGCAGATCTGATATCCGTGTGGACGAAATCATCACCCTTGTAGAGCAAGGGCAGATCGAGTGTCTTCGCCAAGGCATAGGAGAAACAATCGCCCATGTTGAGACCGGCCTTGTGCCTCGAGCCCCGACCGAATTCGGCGTAGGCGTCTTTAGCAACTTCCAGTTGCCCGACATCGAAGGGCAGGATTTCCAGCGGAAGTCCATCGATCAGGATTTGGAGCCTGCGAACGCCATCCTTCCCAGCCTTGTTGCGCATGACGCAGAAGCTTTCGTGCAGTGTAGCAGCACTGATAACCAAACCTTCGGCTGCCCCGACAAAAACCGAAAAGTCGGCTTTCTCAGGCTCGTCGATAAGGATGGCGATCAGCGATGAACTGTCCAGGACAGCATCAGTCAAACGATTCGTCCCACATTTCGTCTGTGATCTGCTTCTGGTCGAACGGCACTGCGGGCTTGCGTCCGAGGTTTGCGATTTCCTCGACTGTCAACCGCCTCTTGCCCGGCTTCTTGCCGACTGCTTCTGCGAGGAGATTCCGCACTTCCTCAGAGACGGAAACGCCATGCTCCGCAGCACGCAGGCGCAGCTTGCGTTTCACATCGTCATCGAGATCGCGAATCGTGAGGGTGGCCATGTTCCGCCCCGTAAGTCTTGAGTGGTACAGGCCAAAGATAAACCATGCATGCAATGCATGCAATGCATGCAATGCAGTCAGTGCATGCGAATGGCTATCACAACAAGCAATAGGGCAATCGCCCAAAGTGCCAGATTGCTCCAGCGATTGCGTCTCGCTTCGGCGCGGCCGATGGCTTCGACGGTTTCTTCGTCGAGCCGCATGCCATTCTCCGTCATTTCGGCCATCGATACAGATAGCGCTTCGGCGCGTCCGGCCAGTTCCGGCAGGATATGCAGTAGATGACCGACGGCGGAAAGCCCCTCTTTGGCATCTTCCAGCATGCCGGCCGGACCGAGATTGCGGCGGATCCAGTCGCCGACCACCGGCTCCGACGTCTTCCACATGTTGAATTCGGGATCGAGCGTGCGCGCCACGCCCTCGACCACGACCATGGTCTTCTGCAGCAGGATCAGTTCCGGCCGGGTCTGCATGTCGAACAGTTCGGTGACCTCGAACAGCAGGGTGAGCAGTTTCGCCATGGAGATGGTGTCTGCCGGCTGGTCGTGGATCGGTTCGCCGATGGCGCGGATTGCCTGGGCGAAAGAGTCGACCGAATGGTGGCGCGGTACGTAGCCGGCTTCGAAATGGACGGCGGCGACGCGGTGGTAGTCGCGGGTAATGAAACCGTAGAGGATCTCGGCCAGGAAACGCCGTTCGTGGCGACCGAGCCGGCCCATGATGCCGAGATCGACGGCGACGATGTCGCCACTGGCATCGACGAAAAGGTTGCCCGGGTGCATGTCGGCATGGAAGAAGCCGTCGCGCAGCGTATGGCGCAGGAAGGACTGGACCAGCGTCGCGGCGAGATGTTTCAGATCGTGGCCGGCGGCTTCGACCTTGTCGACCTCCGTCAGCTTGATACCGTCGACCCATTGCATGGTCAGGCAGTCACGGCCGGTCAACACCCAGTCGACGGAAGGCACGCGAAAGCCCGGATCATCGGCGATGTTGGCGGCCAGTTCCGACAGGGCGGCGGCCTCGAGGCGCAAATCCATCTCGATACGCGCCGACTGCATCAGCGTGTCGACCACGGCGACGGGCCTGAGGCGACGGCTCGACGGGATATGCTTTTCCTGCAGCCGTGCGGCGGTATAGAAGGTATCGAGGTCGCGGCGGAAGCGCGTGCGCACGCCCGGGCGGATCACCTTGACCGCGACATCAATGCCATCGCTCACGCGTTTCGCCTTGTGGACCTGGGCGATGGAGGCGGCGGCGACCGGTTCGCCGAATTCGGAGAATATTTCCTCGAGCGGCCGGCCAAGCGATTCCTCGATACGCCGGCGGGCTTCCGCCTGCGGGAATGGCCTCATGCGGTCCTGCAGCAGTTCCAGATCGCTGGCGATGTCGGTGCCGACCACATCGGGCCGCGTCGCCAGGAACTGGCCCAGCTTGACCCAGCTCGGGCCCAGCTTGTTGAGCGCGACGGAGAGCCGTTCCGATTTCTGGCGCTGCATCGAGCGGCGGCGCGCGACCATTCCGGCGAAACGATGTGCCGCCTTGCCGGTCGGTGACAAGGCATCTGCCGGAAGAGCAGAAATGACCCCTTCGCGCGCCAGCACCCAGCCGGCGCCGGCCAGCGCGAACAGCGCGCGCAGCGTTCCAAATGCCGATGTAGGGACGTCGCTCAAAGCTTCCAGCCGGAATGCAGCACGGCGATGCCGCCTGAAAAATTGGTGAAATCGACACGCGAGAACCCGGCCTCGCGGATCATCGCGGCGAACCGCTGCTGACGCGGGAATTTGCGCACCGATTCGACCAGGTAACGATAAGGTTCGCCGTCGCCTGTCACGATCTCACCGATACGGGGAATGACACGCATCGACCATTCCTCGTAGACACGGTCGAGGATCGGCACGTCGACCTCGGAAAATTCCAGGCAGAGGAAGCGGCCGCCATATTTCAGGACGCGGAAGGCTTCGGCGAGCGCCACGTCGATACGAGGCACGTTACGGATGCCGAAGGCGATCGTATAGGCGTCGAAGCTTGAATCCTCGAAAGGCAGTTCCTCGGCATTGGCCTCGACAAAGTCGAGATTGGCGGCAAGACCGGCCTTTTCGGCGCGGTCGCGGCCAACCGCCAGCATGGAACCGTTGATGTCGAGCACGGTGACGTGAACATTGCGGCGGCTGGCTTCGACAATGCGCATGGCGATGTCGCCGGTGCCGCCGGCCACATCAAGCGCGCGCCAGTCGGTGCCCGGGGACCGCGGCGGCGCCAGACGCGAAACCATCGCATCCTTCCACAGCCGGTGCATGCCGCCAGACATCAGGTCGTTCATCAAATCGTAGCGGGAGGCGACCTTGTGGAAGACGCCGTCGACAAGGTCCTGCTTGTCGTCGACCTTGCGAAAGCCGAAGGAGGCGCGCATGTCCTCGGCCTTTTCGGCCCTTGTCCTGTCGGTTCCCGGATCGCTCATCGTGTTCAGTTCTTTCTGTCTTACCCCGCCAACCAGCGGGCGCGGCGCATCCTATCGGAAGTGCTATTCATTGCAACGCGGGGGCAACACGCTAGCGATGACATGCCCATCTGTTGCAGACGGCTTATTTGGGTTGACCGGTGCTGGCAAGAAGCGCAATTGGCGCAGTGCCAACAGGGAGTAAGGGACCATGCCGGAATTACCGGAGGTCGAAACAGTCCGGCGCGGCCTTGCCAAGGTGATGGAAGGCGCAGTGATCGAGCGCGCCGAGACCCGCCGGGGCGATCTGCGCTTCCCCTTCCCAGCCAATTTCGCCGGACGGCTCAAGGGCAGGACCATCACCGCGCTGTCGCGGCGGGCGAAATACCTGCTCGCCGATCTCGACAATCATGACGTTCTGATCATGCATCTGGGCATGTCAGGCTCTTTCCGCGTTCTCGACGAAGGGACTGAAGAGACACCGGGATCGTTCCATCACGAGCGCTCGAAGGATGAAGCTCACGACCATGTCGTGTTCCACCTCATGCAGCGGGGCAGACATCACCTCGTCATCTACAATGACCCGCGCCGTTTCGGCTTCATGGACATGATCGCCCGTGACCGCCTCGCCGACGACAAGCGCTTTGCCAATCTCGGACTGGAACCGACCGGCAACAGCCTCGACGGAGCGGCGATAGCGCGTCTGTTCGCAGGAAAGGCCGCGCCATTGAAGGCAGCGCTGCTCGACCAGCGCCTGATCGCCGGGCTTGGCAATATCTATGTCTGCGAGGCGTTATGGCAGGCAGGACTCTCGCCAAAAAGGCTTGCGGGAACCATCGTCAAGGCCGACGGCAGCTCGAGCGAGCGCTGCAAGAAACTTGCGCACGCAATACGCGAGGTCATTGCCAGAGCGATCGAAGCCGGTGGCTCTTCGCTGCGCGACCATCGCCTGACGGATGGCTCGCTCGGCTATTTCCAGCACAGTTTCAAAGTCTATGATCGCGAGGGCGAACCCTGCCCCAGACCCGGCTGCAAGGGGACGATCAGGCGGATTGTCCAGTCCGGACGCTCGACCTTCCATTGTCCGGTCTGCCAGCGCTGAACACCACGGCATTTGGGGGCGATTCCGCGTTGACGCATGACAGGGCGGAATGTATAAGCCCGCCAGACTTATTTTGAGGTTTGTCGCGGCGGCCATGTGGCCGCCCTGTTTTTTCCAGCCCGCTTTCCCTCAACTTGCCGCATGAAGGTAAAGAAGGAAGCGGTACGACAACAGGCGCGACGACCTGCAAGACGAACATCTAGAAGGGCTGGACTATGGCCAACACATCATCGGCAAAGAAGGCGGTGCGCAAGATCGCGCGGCGCACCGAGAACAACAAGTCACGGCGCTCGCGCATGCGCACCTATATCCGCAAGGTCGAGGAAGCCATTTCCAGCGGCGACAAGGCGGCGGCAACCGAGGCGCTGCGCAATGCGCAGCCGGAAATCATGCGTGCGGTTACCAAGGGCGTGCTGAAACTCAATACCGCCTCGCGCAAGGTCTCCAGGCTGGCGGCACGGGTCAGGAAAATAGAAGCCTGATCGCCAGACGCCATTGATCTTCAATGAACCCGGCTCCGGCCGGGTTTTTTATTCGTCGACTAAGTTAAGAACACGTATTTCGGATGCAGTTTTCGGGTTTCATATTACTGTAACCCGATTTTCACGGAATTTTTTCCTCTAGACAAAACCACTGTTTTTTCATTGGCTTATGAATATGTTGGAAATCACCTATATTTCTGCGTACGGAAAATAAAGGGAATTTTCCAGTCAAGCGTCCAGCGCAAATAAAAAAAAGTTTTTGCACGTCTGCAACGGACCGCCGCGTCAATCGTGCTGGAAAAAGCCATGATTCACAAGCGCTTCCCAACGGCTTTCGAAACGGGCGGGACAGGCCGAAAAACTGCGGTTGCGCGACTTTTTCGCATCATGCGAAAGAGCGTATTGCGGGCTGAAATTCCCCTGTGTAAGTTGCTTGGACGAACGGCGTCAGGGGCGGCGCGTACCGTTCAGACAGCACATTCAATGGGCCTGTCGAACCGGAGCGAATCCGGCGACGAGACTGTTTGTGCCGAAAACGGGGGTGTTTACCGGATGCCGTGGGTTGTGGGTGTTCGGCGGATCATTTTTCAGGTGATCGGTCGGGCAGGTTATCGGATCACTGTCCGATGATGGTGCCCTGAGTACCGCTCTTTACGTTCTTGGGGCCGTCCGGTCTCGCGAGCATTTTGAAGCGTTGAAGTGTGGCAAACGTGCCGGGATTCCGTCCCGGCGCGAAGGGTGGGTTTTTGCCTGGATTCTACCGGGCACCAGCCTGAAATCGCCAACGGAAAGGAGACGTTCAGACAGACGATCCTGGAGACCCCAGGGCAGCACGAACAAGACCAACATGCACTTTCGAGCAAAACAGACGGCGGACAGGAGGATAAAACAGCATGGCAAGGCGCGGGACAGGCGATGTGGCAATCCGAACGAATGGTGCGGAACATGCCAGTGCAGTTGGTAAAACACCGGCCATTGGGGGAGCGAGGCCTCCTGCGCGTCCTCTTGGTGATGTCGAACCGAACCTCCCCAATGCGTTGAAAGCGACAAAAAGAGACTGCGCCGCTGGCGGTGCAGGCAGAACTGGTGGCCATGAGGCCGCCGAGAGCGGCCCTGAACAGGAGCAGTGGCGACGTATCTGCCAACAGCTTCAGGCCCGGCTGGGCAAGGAAGTGTTCAACAGCTGGTTCGGACGCATGAAGCTCGAATGGATTTCCGGTGGAGTGGCGCAGCACACCGTTCCGACCGCCTTTTTGAAAAACTGGACGTCGTCGCATTATCGCGAACTGCTAACCGAATTGTGGAAAGCGGAAAACGCCGACGTGTTGCGTGTCGATATCGCGATGCGCAGCGCGATAAGGCGTGTGCTGCGTACCGATCAGGACGAGGACGCAACGATACAAGGTGCAGCAAGAGAGGCCGATGCCAAAACGGTACGTGCCGCGCAACCCGCGAACGTGCCGGTTCCTACCGGAATTGGGGCAGCGCGGCGGCGCTCGTCAATCGCCGATCGTACCCCGGGCTTTGCCGGCTCGCCGCTCGACCCGCGCCACAGCTTCGCTTCCTTCATCGAAGGCCGCTCGAACCGCATGGCCTGCGCGGCGGCGCGCACGGTAGCCGATGATGACAAGGGGTCGGTGCGCTTCAACCCGCTGTTCATCCACGCCTCCGTGGGCCTCGGCAAGACACATCTGCTGCAGGCCATCGCCTGGGGGGCGCGAGGGCTCGATCCATCCAAGAAGCTGCTCTATCTGACGGCCGAATATTTCATGTGGCGGTTCGCCTCGGCGATCCGCGACCAGACGGCGCTGCAGTTGAAGGAGAGCCTGCGCGATATCGATTTGCTGCTGATCGACGACATGCAATTCCTGCAAGGCAAGGCGATCCAGGCAGAATTCTGCCATTTGCTGAACGAGTTGATCGATAGCGCACGCCAGGTGGTGGTGGCGGCAGACCGGCCACCGGCGGAACTGGAGAGCCTGGACGAGCGGGTGCGCTCGCGGCTGAAGGGAGGTGTGACGCTGGAAATCGAGGCGCCGGATTACGAAATGCGCAAGTCGATCCTGTTCGCACGTTACGAAGAGGTCAAGCACGAGCAGCCGGCGCTCGAAATTCCCGAGGACATCCTGACCTACGTTGCGCGGCAGGTTACGACTTCCGGCCGCGACGTAGAAGGCGCGTTCAACCAGTTGCTGGTGCAACACCGCTTCTGCGACGGGCCGATGAGCTTCGAGGAGCTCGACAAGATGCTCGGCCATTTGATCCGCTCGGGCGATGCGCGCCGGGTGCGGGTCGAGGATATCCAGAAAGTGGTGGCGCGCCATTACAACGTGTCAAAGAACGAGCTTTTGTCCAACCGCCGCACGAGGGCGATTGTCAGACCTCGCCAGATCGCAATGTATCTGGCCAAGGTGCTGACGCCACGCTCCCTGCCGGAGATTGGGCGTCGCTTTGGCGGACGCGACCACACGACTGTTTTGCATGCGGTGCGCAAGATCGAGGATCTGGTCGCCAATGACCAGAAACTGGCACGCGAGGTCGAGCTCCTGAAGCGTCTCGTTCTCGACTAAGAGCACCGAAAGGGCGGACGGCAAACCAGTCGGCCGGCGGACCCCGCGCTGCACTGTCGCGTGTTATCCCCAGCATTGAGGGAAAAGAGACAGGGCAAGCGGACCGGCTGGTTCGCCCGCTCTTGAAAAGCCGCCAGTTTTTTTTCACTTTAGCAGGCCGGGTCGCAACCATGCCCGGACCGTTCGGACTCTCGGGTGCAAAAGGCTTCGGGCCCGCCCGCGAGGAAGATCATCGGGGACGCATGACGGCGGACGCACCATTGGCCGCCTCTCTTCCGAGCCGAACGGAAACCAGCCAGGCAATCATGCCCGGAGTGTTCGGGTGGGCCGAGTGAATTGGAAAGTTACAAACCGATGCGCGTGACAATCGAGAGATCGAACCTGCTAAAATCACTCAACCACGTTCACCGGGTCGTCGAACGGCGAAACACGATCCCCATCTTGTCGAATGTGCTGATCCGTGCCGATGGCAGCGAACTGCATCTGAAAGCCACCGATCTCGATCTGGAAGTGTTTGAAAAGGCACCGGCCATGGTCGAACAGGCTGGCGCCACCACGGTACCCGCGCACATGCTCTACGATATCGTGCGCAAGCTGCCCGAAGGTTCGGAAGTGATGCTGGCGAACGAAGCCGATACCAATTCGCTCAAGATCGTCGCCGGGCGCTCGCGTTTCACATTGCAGATGCTGCCCGAAAGCGATTTTCCCGATATTACAGCCGGCGATTTCTCGCACACCTTCCGCCTGCCGGCAAAGGACCTCGCCGGGCTGATCGAGCGTACGCAATTCGCCATCTCGACCGAAGAAACGCGCTACTATCTGAACGGCATCTTCCTGCATGCCGTCGAGGATGGCGGCAAGCTCTATCTGCGTGCGGTCGCGACCGACGGACACCGGCTGGCGCGCGCCCAGATCGATGCGCCGAAGGGCAGCGAAGGCATGCCGGGCGTCATCATCCCGCGCAAGGCGGTCGGCGAAATCCAGAAACTGGTCGAAGAACCCGACGCTTCGGTGACGATCGAACTGTCGGAAACAAAGATCCGCATCACGGTCGGGCCGGTCATCCTGACCTCCAAGCTGATCGACGGGACCTTCCCCGACTACAACCGTGTCATTCCGACGGCCAATGACAAGGAACTCACCATGGACCGGGCGAGCTTCGCCAGCGCCGTCGACCGCGTCTCGACCATCTCGTCGGAGCGCGGGCGGGCGGTGAAGATGCAGCTCGGCGACGGCCAGGTGGTGCTCACCGTCAACAATCCCGATTCGGGCAGTGCGACGGAGGAAATTCCTGTCGGCTATGAAGGGGCGCCGCTCGAGATCGGCTTCAATTCGCGCTATCTGCTCGACATCACCAGTCAGCTTTCCGGTGAGGAAGCGATCTTCCTGCTCGCCGATCCCGGTTCGCCGACGCTGATCCGCGATTCCTCCGATGCTAACGCGATCTATGTGCTGATGCCGATGCGGGTCTGATTGGGTTGGGTGTGATCGGTCATATCTGATTTGACGCTTGTTTCTACGCCCATGAGCGCGCCATAAGGCGTCATGACCGCTCGCGTTCATCTGACACGGCTGAAGCTTGAGAATTTCCGCAATTACGCGCGGCTGGCGCTCGACTGCGATGAACGCCACGTGGTGCTGACCGGCGAGAACGGGGCCGGGAAAACCAATCTGCTCGAAGCGATTTCCTACCTGTCGCCGGGGCGAGGGTTGCGCCGCGCCCAGCACGAAGCCGTGGCGAGGAAAGGTTGCGACGGCGCATGGTCGGTCTTTGCCGAACTGGAAGGCACCGTCGGCCCGGTCTCGATCGGTACCGGCCTTGCCATGACATCACTCGGGCTCGAAAGCCAGCGCAGGGTGCGCATCAACGGCGCACAGGCGAAATCGGCTGACGCGCTGCTCGAACACGCGCGCGTCGTATGGCTGACGCCGGCGATGGACGGGCTGTTTACGGGACCGGCTTCCGACAGGCGCAAATTCCTCGATCGTCTGGTGCTCGCCGTCAATCCCGGCCATGGCCGGCATGTCGCCGATTTTGAGAAGGCAATGCGGGCACGCAACCGCCTGCTCGGCGAGGACGCGCCGGACGCAGCCTGGCTCGATGCCATAGAGACACAGTTGGCAGAAACCGGCACGGCGATCGTCGTCGCCCGCATGGAACTGGTTAGCCTGCTTTCCGGGCTAATCGTGCGGGAAAGTGATCCGGCTTCGCCCTTTCCAGACGCCGTGCTGGCGCTTGAGGGCACGCTCGACGCGATGGCGCAGGAGGCTGCGGCGAGCGAGTTGGAGGATTTCTACAAGGACCGCCTAGTGACCGGGCGCAGGCTGGACGCCGCCGCCGGGCGCACGCTGGAAGGACCGCACCGTACCGATCTCAAGGTGATGCACCGGCCCAAGGCGATGGCCGCCGAATTGTGTTCGACCGGCGAACAAAAGGCATTGCTGGTCGGTGTCATGCTGGCGCATGCCCGGCTGGTCGCCGAACTGACGGGAGCCGCACCTATCCTGCTGCTTGACGAAATAGCCGCCCATCTCGACATTGGCCGGCGCGCGGCGCTGTTCGACCGCATCGATGCGCTCACCTGCCAGTCCTGGATGACCGGCACCGACCGGGCACTGTTCGAGGCCCTTGGTGAGCGGGCGCAGCATTTCGATGTTGCCGTCGGCAAGGTGACGGCAGGCTGACGAAGGAGGCCCGGAGGATCATGACGCTCAGTCAGGAAGAACTGGAACGCTATGCCCGCCACATCGTACTGCGCCATATCGGCGGACCGGGTCAGCAGAAGCTGAAGGCGGCGCGCGTGCTGGTCGTCGGCGCAGGCGGACTGGGTTCACCGGTCATCGCCTATCTGGCGGCGGCAGGAATTGGCACCATCGGCATTGTCGACAACGACACCGTCAGCCTGTCAAATCTGCAGCGCCAGATCATCCACGACACCGACCAGGTGGGCGAAGCCAAGACCGCAAGCGCGACCCGCGCAGCCGCGCGAATCAATCCGCATGTCGCGGTCGAAAGCCATCATGTCCGGCTGGAGGAGGAAAACGCTCGCGAACTGGTGGGCGGCTACGACATCGTCGCCGACGGTTCGGACAATTTCGACACGCGCTACACGGTGGCGGATGCCTGCGAGGCGGAAGAAAAGACGCTGGTCAGCGCCGCCGTCGGCCAGTTCGACGCCTCGTTGACCACGCTCAAGCCGCATCTGAAGGACGAAAACGGCAACTCATTTCCACGTTATCGCGATTTGTTTCCAGAAAAACCGCCGGTCGGCCTGGTGCCGACCTGCGCGGAAGCAGGCATTCTGGGTGCACTGACCGGCGTCATCGGTTCGATGCAGGCGCTTGAAATCATCAAGGAGATCACCGACGCAGGCGACAGCCTGGCCGGCCGGCTCGTACTCTATGATGCGCTTGCCGCGCGTTTCGAGGAGTTCCACTACGCACGCAGCGGCAAAGCCTGACGCAGGAATGATCGATCGTGAGGCACGGAGGTAAGTTCTGCCGGGCGTTCAGGCTTGCCCGCTTTTTGCCGGCACCGTGCATTAATCGCGCGTTTATGTCATTAACCGCGCGATATCGCGCATCAGGATGGACGCCGTGGCCACACCGAAACCAGATCACATCATGCGGATCGCGAGTGGCTATGCCATCTCAAGGGCGCTTCTGTCTGCCGTCGGTATGGGGATTTACACACGTCTTGCCGATGGTCCGATGACACTTGATGAAATCATGGCCGAATACGGCCTGCTGCGACGGCCAGCCATGGATTTTTTCGACCTTCTCGTATCCGTCGACCTCATGGGAAGGGACGGTGACGGCGAGGGTGCGCGCTACCACAACACCGATGCCACTGCGGTTTTCCTGGACCGCAACAAGCCCGGCTATATCGGCGGCGTTCTCGAGCTTTGGGACCAGCGCAATTACCGGTTCTGGGAGAATCTCACGGAAGCCATGCAAACCGGCAAGGCCCAGAGCGAGACCAAGCAAGCCGATGCATCCTTCTTCGAGGCCCTTTATTCCGATCCCGTTCGTCTGGAAGCCTTCATGGATGCAATGAACGGCGCCTCGCTCCGGAATTTCCAGACGCTCGCCAAGGCTTTCCCATTCGAACGCTATCAGACCCTGACCGATATCGGCGGCGCTGACGCATTGCTGTCGAGAAGCGTGGCGGCCGCACATCCACATCTGCGCTGCAAGAGCTTCGACCTGCCGCCGGTCACCGAAATCGCCGCCAGAAAGATTTCGGCGACAGGCCTCGCCGAACAGGTCGAAGCGGTTGCCGGAGATTTCTTCGCCGATCCATTGCCAGAAGCAGACATCATCACCATGGGCATGATCCTCCACGACTGGAATCTGGAACGCAAGAAACTGCTTGTCAAAAAGGTGTACGACACGCTGCCGAAAGACGGTGTCTTCATCGTAATCGAGGCGTTGATCGACGGTCGCCGCCGTTCCAATACCTTCGGCCTGTTCATGTCGCTCAACATGTTGATGGAGTTGGGCGACGCCTTCGACTTTACAGGCGAGGAGTTCTTCGGCTGGTGTCGCGAGGCGGGTTTCAGCAATTTCGAAACAATCCCGCTCGACGGACCCTCAAGCGCTGCCATTGCCTACAAATAATACTTGATCGGCCAATATCCGCTCTGCACAGGATTTGATCGCGACGAATGGCTAATCGGACCTGGAACAATCATTCAGGCGGGGAAACAGACCCTATCCGACGTTGTTGGCCAAACGCTCAAGAGCATGCATGGCCGCCAATTCAAGTGCTTGCGCATCCTGGTATCTTGCTATTTCAATTGCACCCTCGAACACCTTTTTCGCCCTTTCCCGGTTTCCCTCCCGAAGGTGTATTTCCCCTTCGATCCGGCACAGTTCGCTCTTTGCCCACTCCTCCCCGCTCTCATCCATTTCATCGCGAGCGCGAGCAATCGATTTTCGCGCGCTGTCCAGATCGTCTCGCCTGAGATGGAATTTCGCCTGCTCAGCCAGATAAAGGGTGATCCAGAGACCGCAACCGCTCTCCTTGTAGTCATCCAGGGCGGCATCCAATTTCCCGGCAGCGTCTTCGCCATCTTCCATGCAGGCCAACTCCGCTTCATGCAGGCTGCAATATATTTTCCACAGCGCCATGTCGTGTTCGAACGCAATGCGCCTCATTTCCTCATTGACGGCGCGCCCACCCTCGACGTCTCCGCGCCAGAAGGCGAGCGTGACGGCATGCAGACCGGCATAACAGATCGTGTTGGCGTGATTGAGTTCCCGCGCCCGTTCCATGGCCTTTTGCGTGAGAGAGACGGCTTCGTCATCCCTGCCGGTCATCCAGAGCGCCAGGAGTTCGTAGCTCCAGATCTGGACACCGGGGTCCTGGGCGAACCGGGCGGCGAAATCGGTAATCTGCGAGGCTTCGTACAGCGCGTAGGAGATTTTCAGGTCAGCCAGCGCTTCGGGAGAACGTCCCATCGCAATCAATGTCGCGGCGCGCATTCGACGTGAAATCAGTCGCGGTATGGTATCCGACTCGTTTTCCATTTCCTCGACAAGGTGGTTGGCCAATTCCTCAGCCTTCTTCAATCGGTCTCCGATATAAGGGGCGATCCAGGTCCCGTAATAGATCGCCACTCGAAGCACCGCGTTGTCGGTTGCATCAATGCCAGCGAGCGCCTTGGCGAATGCGTCGGACGCCTCGGCGGAAGCGAGGCCTTCCTTGGCGACGTAGATCTGGGCGAGCTGTACGAGCAGGGACAATTTTTTTCTTGCCAGCCGGACTGATCCTGCAGGGACTCGATCAGCGCAATCGCGGTCTTCAGATGATTGGCGGCTTCGTCATAGGCGGGACGCGCCTGTGCCGCGGTGCCGGCCGCTCCCCAAAGGGCAATCGCCATTTCGGTCATTCCCGCCTCGGTCGCATGATAGGCGACGAGTTCCGGCTCGGAGCCGGGATCAGCCTCGAAGATTTCCACCAGCCGTTGATGGATTTCCTGGCGCCTTTTCTTCAGCAGGCTTTCATAGGCGACATCGCGCACCAGCGCGTGCTTGAACGCGTATCTGGAATCGAGCGGAATGCCACGCCGGAAAACAAGCTCGGCCTTTTCCAACTGGTTCAGCGCTTCGTCCAGAACGTCATCGGAAACTCTGGCGGTCGCTGCCAGTACGGTGCGCGAGAACTCGCGGCCAATGCAGGCTGCGATCTGGGCGATCTCCTTGACCGGCTGCAGCCGGTCGATACGCGCCATCAGCGAATCGTGCAGCGTTGCCGGTATCGTGACCTTGTTCAACGGCCCCATCAATTCGAATGCCGTGTCGGTTTCCCTGAGTTCTCCCGACTCGACAATCGTCTTTGTCAGCTCTTCCACGAACAGGGGAACGCCGTCGGTACGCGCCACGATCTCGGAAACGATTTCCTTGGGCAATGTCTTGCCACCGGTGATCTTCGACAACACCGCGGCGGTGTGCTCCGAACCGAGGCGATTCAGCGCGAGCCGGCTGACGATCGGATGCCCGCCGAAGCTGTACTCGAAGGTCGGCCGCGCCGTAATCAGCATGAGGGCCTTCTCGCCAGCGATCTTGTCGAAGCAGGCTTCAAGTGCAGCCAGCGTCGAAGCATCGATCCAGTGCGCATCCTCGACCACCATCAGAACAGTTTTTTCGCGGCAAAGCGCGCGAACCTCTTCGGATAGGTTGTCCAGAATCTGATTACGCATTTGCTGCGGGGTTAGCTCGGTGCGGCCATATCTTCGCGAATCGTCGATCTGCATCAGTTC
>JAJDOK010000103.1 GCA_022340185.1 Salaquimonas sp.
GGCGAGGAGGCGAGCCTGTTCGCGCTCTGCGACGGACAGACGGCCGTGCTGCTCGGCACGGCGCAGGACCACAAGCGCGTCGGGGACGGCGACACCGGGCCCAACACCGGCGGCATGGGCGCCTATTCGCCGGCGCCCGTACTCGACCAGGCGCTGGTCACCGAAGTGATGACGGAGATCATCGTGCCGACGCTGGCAGGCATGCACGCGCGAGGCATCCCCTTCGTCGGCATTCTGTACACCGGGCTGATGATCACCGACGATGGACCGGAGCTGATCGAATACAATGTGCGCTTTGGTGACCCTGAATGCCAGGTGCTGATGCCGCGGCTGAAATCCGACCTTGTCGAACTGATGCTGGCGGCGATCGACGGGCAATTGCTGGCGCACGAGCCGGAATGGTCGGACGAGACGGCACTGACCGTGGTGATGGCGTCGAAAGGCTATCCGGGCAGCTACGAGAAGAACACGCCGATCACCGGCATCGGGGCGGCGGAATCAACCGGCGCGCTGGTCTTCCATGCCGGCACGGCGCTGAAGGGCGGCGAACTGGTCGCGACTGGCGGACGGGTGCTCGATGTCACCGCGCTCGGCAACAGCGTCGGCGAGGCGCAACACCGCGCCTATATGGCGATTGCCCGGATCGACTGGCCGAACGGCTTCTGCCGCCGCGACATTGGCTGGCGGGCGGTGGCGAGGGAAAGGTAGTTCTCCGTCGTCATCCTCGGGCTTGTCCCGAGGATCCAATGAACCGCCGGGAGTCGTTAGATGCTCGGGACAAGCCCGAGCATGACGAAGGGAATTGCATCGCCCGTTCCCCTGCCCGTGCCCTCCCTCTATGATCTCTCCCAACAGGGAGAAAGCCGCCATGGGCACCATCGAAATCAGCGATCACGGGCGCATTCGCGTCATCGCCATCGACCGGCCGGAAAAGCGCAACGCCGTGGATGGGCCAACGGCGCAGGCACTTTACGACGCCTTCGTTGCTTTCGATCATGACGAGGAATGCGATGTAGCGATCCTGACCGGCGAGGGCGGCGCCTTCTGTGCCGGGGCGGATTTGAAAGCCTTTGCCGGCGGCGGCGAAGATAGCAACAAGGTTGCCGAAGGCGGTACCGGCACGCTGGCGCCGATGGGCGTATCCCGGCTGCAATTGTCGAAGCCGGTAATTGCAGCGATCGAGGGCCATGCGGTGGCCGGTGGCATGGAACTGGCGCTGTGGTGCGACCTGCGCGTCATGGCGCGCGATGCGGTGATGGGCATCTTCTGCCGTCGCTTCGGCGTGCCGCTGATCGACATGGGCACGATCCGTCTGCCGCGCCTCATAGGTCAGTCGCGGGCGATGGACCTGATCCTGACCGGACGTCCTGTGGATGCCGAAGAGGCCTTCGCCATCGGGCTTGCCAATCGGCTCGCCGCGCCGGGCCTGGCGCTGGAGGAAGCGCTGGAGCTCGCCGGCGTCATCGCGGCATTCCCGCAATCATGCATGCGCAACGACAGGCGCAGCGTCCTCGAGCAATGGGGGCTCGACCGCGACGAGGCGATCCTCAACGAGACTCGGCTCGGCTTGGCGACGCTCGACAGCGGCGAAAGCAGGCAAGGCGCGGCGCGCTTCACCGCCGGCACGGGCCGCCACGGCAAGTTCGCGACCGACTAGTCCATCTTTCGAGGGTCCGATACACGGCCCATGAACAGGACCGCCCCGGTTGGCCGGTCGACGATCATGAAGACGAAGGGCCGGTCGAGCCTGAATTCGGCCGAAGGCGGCGCGACCGAGCGCACCGAGAATTCCACCGCCGTGCCGGCGGCGGCCTCGGTGCCTTCCTCATCCACCTCGATGAACGCCTTGTGGGCGATCTGCGAGATGTGGATACGATCGGTTTCCTTGTCGACCGGGACGATGCCCGAGAAGTCCGCCTTCGCATCGTCGAAGGGCAGTTCGAGACCGATGGCCTTGAAGAGTGGAACGAGATTCGCCCCGTATTCGAAGCTGAATTTCGGCATGGCGAGAACGAGCCGCTCCGGTTCGGCCTTGAACAGGCCGGTCAGGAACTTGCGGACAGCGGTTTCGGTCAGGGGGAAGGTCAGATTGAAATCGGGCCTGGCCGATCTGACCGCCACCATGGCCAATTTGCCGCCCTTGTAGGGCAGCAACGCCGCATCGAAAGTATCGGTCTTCAGCCGCGCAGCCACGACGGTCGCGTGCATGGTGTCGACCTGAACCGTCTCATCGGCGGAAAGGTGGAAATCATCCGGCCTCGTGCTCTTCGCATTGAAGGCCGTGGCCCAGCCTGCCTTGAAATAGACCGCGTTGAGCAGGACGCAGACCGAGTTGCGGCTGAGCTGGGTGAGGATCTCCCTGATCTTGCCGTTGGTCTTTTCATCGACCCAGCCATTGACCGTCGCAAGGTCCGAACCGGTGAAGATCTCCGCGCCGAATTTCTCGTGCACCATGTCGCGGTAGGCCGGCAGGACGCTGTCGCCGCCCTGCGTCAGATGCAGCGCATTGGCGGTTGTGATCGCGGCGTCCTCGTCATCGGCGCGCATTGTCAGCCTCAGGCCCAGCGCCTCGGCGAGCGGACCGAGTTCCGTCACCGGCACGGGATAGTCGAGAACTTTGGCCATTTCCCTGGCTGTCTGGCCGCGTGCGCCGGAAGCGGCCATCGCCATGGCCGAGCCGATGCTGTAGGGCGAGATGAAGATGTTGCCCTTTTGGGCCGCCAGCTTCTCGAATAGCGCAAGGCCGGTGTGATTATAGGCGCGCACCAGCTTCGACGAATCACTGTCGGCAACAGCCGGCCCGGCCAAGAGCGCGGCGAGCAACGCTGCGAAAAAGGCGAGCAGATGCAGGGCGGGCAGGCGTGGATTGATCTGGCTGACCATAATCAGTCTCCTTCGAGGATTCCCGCCTGGCGCCCGCATGAGATCGGCGCGCAGGACATTGGTCAACGCCCCATTCAATGCCCCATGACGAGCGACAGGTTTACCGGGTGGGAGGCCGAACGTCGATGATGTTTGTCACACCTGGGACACTGCACCTGCCGGCGCCGGGTTGGCAGTCGCCACGTTCGAGCGAAGCAGAAAAGCACCAAAATCGACCGCTGCCTTTCAAATGCCGGAATGTGGTAGAACAACTTATGCGTGATTCGTCTTTTCGGGAGATGCGGCAATGGACCGGAAGACTTCAGCGAATGGCAAGGCTCGCATGAATGCCGGCGATCCGGAGAGGGTGTCCGAGCGCGGCCACTCGCCAGGATCGGCGCGGATCATCGAATTCCCGGGAGCACGAACGGTGCGGCCATCCGTTGGCAGAGCGCCCGCCATGACCAATCTTGTGGTCCCGGATGCCGGGTTCGCCGAGGAATTCTACATGCCCTTCGAGCACCCGGCCTTGCCATCGCAGCAGCCGGAAACAAAGCCCGGTCTTGTCCGCACATTGCTCGACAGCGCCATCCGCCTTGCCGGCAAGGCCAGGCGCGAGCCTGCTGTCTAGCCGGCAATCCTGGAAAAATCGGCAACTGTGGCCGTGGCGGCGGGGATGCGGGCGAGCAGCGCCAGACGGTTGGCGCGCACCTTCTCGTCCTCGGCATTGACCAGCACTTTTTCGAAGAAGGCATCGACGGGTGTGCGCAGCTTCGCCAGCGCGCTCATCGCGCCCTCGAAATCTTCCTTGCCAACCGCGCTTGCCGCTTCGGTCTCGGCCACGC
The DNA here is from genome assembly GCA_022340185.1 of Salaquimonas sp. Lineage (GTDB taxonomy): Bacteria > Pseudomonadota > Alphaproteobacteria > Rhizobiales > Rhizobiaceae > BOKV01. The sequence continues at coordinate 3,708 of JAJDOK010000103.1, forward strand.
CGATGGCGTCGAACAGCGCCTTTTCCTCGGCTTCGGCGAAGAGAGTCGGGTCGACGGTTTCGGCAATTGCCGTGCCCTTCTTTTCCTCGGCGGCGAGGATGTTGGCGGCGCGCTTGTAGCCGGCGAGCAGGTTCTGCCCGTCTTCGGATTCGACCAGCTTCTGGAGGGCACGGACCTTCTCGACGACGATGAGGAGATCGTCGTTGTCTCCACTCTCCCCCCTTGCGGGGGAGATGTCG
>JAJDOK010000135.1 GCA_022340185.1 Salaquimonas sp.
ACGTTGAGCTTCAGAACGCCTTTTGAGGGCGCAAGCAGGTGACATAGCGACCGTAGCGCATCCAAGCGTTCGGCAATGGCGGGCGTCAGCACCGGGCATTCATTTAGATCGACAATCCGGCTGCTGTCGCGCTCCTGGAAGCCGAAGACTATGCCGGGTTTCGGTCCTGACGCGATCCTGACCGCGCTGAACACGGCACGCCTGCGTGAGGCAGTCGCAAAGCTCGCCAGCGGTCCGATTTCTGTTTCGATGCCAGCCCGCACCAGCGCTTCGGCCACCAGTCCGCGCTTCCAGTCGCGATAGGCCTGCGTCTCGAAATGCTGCAGCCGGCAGCCGCCGCAGGTGCCGAAATGCCGGCAGACCGGCTCCCGGCGCAACGGCGAAGCCTCGATGACCTTCTCAAGTCGCGCCCGTTTTCCTTTGCCGGAAACGCTGACCGTCTCGCCAGGCAGAGCAAATGGCACATGTATCGGTCCGTCAGGCGTCATCGCCACGCCATCGCCCTGCCTGCCAAGGCTGTCGATATGGAGCGTCTCGTTCACGCCATCCCGTCCTTGACAGCCGCCGCGATGAATTCGCGATTGCCCTCGCCGCCCTCGATAGGGGAGGGCAGGAAATGCGTGAGCCTCCAGCCCTTCTGTTCGCCGATCCACGCCGCTGTCTCGCCGGCGACCCGTTCCGCGATTTCAGCGTAACGCACGATGCCGCCCTTGCCGATGTGCTCACGGCCGACCTCGAATTGCGGCTTGACCAGAAAGATGCCGAAGGCGCCGGGGGCAGCAAGTTCCAACGCAGGTGGCAGAGCAAGCTTCAGCGAGATGAAACTGACATCGGCAACGACGAAGCCGATCGGATCATCGCCGATAGCCTCGCGGGTAAGCTCGCGCGCATTGATGCCCTCGATATTCACCACGCGCGGGTCACCTGCAATCAGCGTATCAAGCTGATCGTGGCCGACATCGATGGCAATCACCTTTACCGCGCCACTTTCCAGCAGCACCTGCGTGAATCCGCCGGTCGAGGCGCCGATATCGAGCGCGACGCGTCCTGCCGGTGAATGGTCCGAAGCCTCGATCCCGGCCTTTAGCTTCAGCGCCGCGCGTGAGACGTAGCACGCCGCCTCGTCGGCGATCTCGATCCTTTCCTCGATGGAAACCGGGGCGGAAGTCCTTGTCTCGACACGCCCACCGACTTTGACGCAGCCACGCCTGATCGCGTCGGCGGCGCGTGAGCGGCTGGCATAATGGCCGGCTTCGACGAGAGCCTGATCGAGACGTATCCTGTGTGTGCCACCCATGCGCCTTTCCTGCGCCGGGGCGGCTACAAAGACAAGCGCGTTATGAAAAGAGTCAGTCCAGCAACCAGCCCTGCGGGCGGGGCAACATGAGGCCCGACAACCGGGAAACCATTTCAGCCTCGCCGGCCGGCATTGCATTGGAGCCGGTGATGATCGGGTCGACACCCGCCGGCAGGATGGCGCTGGAAACCACGGGCGGCAATGTTTCACGGGTCTTCGGCACGACGAAAATACGCGTCGTCGGCCTGGCTGGCATGCCCGTGTCGATTTTGGATTCGTGAACGATCACCGCATCGAGATCGGTATTGCGCCCAAAGGAGCCGCGCAATTCGCCGAGCTTGTCCGAAAACTGCTCGGTGGTCCACTTTTCCATTTTTTGATCGTGATCCGGCCAGTCTTCGGCGATGGCCGTCAGCGGTCCGGTTGTCAATGCGATTGCCGCCGCAAGCGCGGCCCCGATCCATCTCGTCTTCGTCATGTCTGTCCCCCAATACTGATGGGGTACAGTGCCAAAGGATGCTTAGCGAAGCGCAAAGGAACATGGTTAAATGGTTGTAAACAGGCTTGGCCTGCAACCCGAGCGAATCTAGAAACACCCCGCGACGAAGGCCGTCAGCCGGGTCAGATAGATCGACTCGCCATACTGCATCCAGCCCCAAATGATCAGGCCGAGCGCCGCGCCGCCCGCTGCCGCGAAAACCAGCACACTGAAGGGGAATGCTCCATTGCTGGCCTCGTTGCCGATATCGTTGCGATTGTCAGTCATCCCCGGTCCACAATCCCCATTGTCAACCGCCATCGATTAGCCGACGCAGCTTCTTCAGCGCCGTCTCGCCATTCTCCTGATAGGCAATGGTGCCGGCGAAACTGCCGTCGCCATGCATCAGATACATCGATGCGGTGTGATCCATGGTGTAGTCGCCATCGTCCAGCGGCACCTTGCGGGCGTATACCCTGTAGTCCTTCTTGATCTGTTCGATCTGTTCGGGCGTGCCGGTCAGGCCGACGATGCGCGGGTCGAACGAAGTCAGGTACTCGGCCATGAACTCGCCGGTGTCGCGCTCGGGATCGACGGTGACGAAATAGAGGGTGAACTTGTCGGCATCCGCGCCCAGCTGCTTCATCCAGCCGGTCGCCTCCCACAGCGTCGTCGGGCAGACCTCCGGACAATGGGTGAAGCCGAAGAACATCGCATAGGGCTTCCCGGCAAGGTCTTTCTCGGTGATCACGCTGCCATCGGTCCGTTCCAGCGTGAACGGGCCGCCGATCTTCGCGCCCGCCAGTTCGGCGATGCCCTTGCCCATGCGTTGCGAGATCAGTCCGTAGGCGATCCCCGCGCAAGCAAACGCGACCAGCACCCAGGCAACAATGCGTATCTTCTTCATGACGAAAGCTTGCCCCGGCTTACTCGGGATCGAGTGGTTCGGTGCCCGCAGGCTTGCCGTCGGCGCTCAGGCGGATCTTCTCGACCTTGGCCTCTGCCGCGCCGAGCAGCTTCTGGCAATGGTCGCGCAGTTTCTCGCCGCGCTCGTAGAAGCCGATCGATTTTTCCAGCTCGACATTGCCCTGTTCCAGGCTCTCCACGATCTTTTCCAGTTCCTGGAGCGCCTGTTCGAAGCTCATGCTCGCGATGTCGGCGTTTGCTTCGCTATCGGCCATGTCCTGTCCTCGTCTTTACTGTTTCAGGGTCTGAAACCTGATCCGGTTTCAACAATGCCATCAGCCAGTCATCAGCCGGTTGACATGCGCGGCGGCGGATTCGGCCAGTCCGCGCAGATCGTATCCGCCCTCCAGCAGGCTGACCACCCGGTTGCTACAATGCCTGTTGGCCAAATCCATGACCTCCGCCGTTGCCCAGTCGAAATCGGCTGCAGTCAGTTCGAGCCCGGCCAAAGGGTCGCGGAAATGGGCGTCGAACCCGGCCGACACCAGGATAAGATCGGGTGCGAAATTGTCCACCGCCGGCAGGACACGCGTTCTGAACGCGTCCTTGAACTGATGTCCGCCATCCCCGTGCCGCAGCGGCGCGTTGAAGATGTTGCCGACGCCGGTTTCGCCGATCGCACCCGTACCCGGATAAAGCGGCATCTGATGCGTCGAGGCGAACAGCACGCTCTCGTCCGACCAGAAGATGTCCTGCGTGCCATTGCCGTGATGGACGTCGAAATCGACGATCGCAACCCGCTCGGCGCCGTGTTTTTTCTGCGCGTAGCGCGCCGCAACCGCGATATTGTTAATCAGGCAGAAGCCCATCGCTGTGGTTTTCTCGGCATGGTGGCCCGGCGGGCGGATGGCGGCGAAGGCATTGTCCACTTCGCCCGAAAACACGGCATCGACGGCATCGAGCGCCGCCCCGGTGGCGTGCAGCACCGCTTCCCAGCTTTTCGGGCTTGCCGCAGTATCAGCATCGATCGGCGCGAAGCCTTCTTCGGGAATGAGTGAACGCACGCGCTTCACGTAATCGGCCGGATGCGCCAGTTCGAACCAGGCCGGATCAGCCGCCGGCGCCTCCTCTCGCTCGAGCATCATGAAGCGCTCATTGGTCAGCGCTTCTTCCACCGCGCGCAGACGGTCTGGCCGCTCGGGATGGCCCGGCGGATTGAGATGCTCCAGACAGGAGGAATGATAGTAGTAGCGGGTGGTCAAGAAATACTCCTCACACGGCGAATGTGGCCATGGCGACAGCAAGCGTCAACTGCGGTGCTTCCACGCACCGCGGGCATGCGTATCGGGCATGTTCAGCGGCTGACCTTGTAGACTTCGCCATTCTCCAGGCCGACGGTCAGCGCCGCGTCATTGCCTTCCCCGGTGACCGCGATGGCCTTGTCGATTGGCGACGGCAGCGACGCGTTGGCGAATTCGACGATGCGGCCGTTGACAAAACTCATGATGCGCAACTGCTTGCGATTGTCTGACGGCAACGCCAGATCCATCAGCCCGTCGCCGTTGAAATCGGCCATCGCCGAAAGCCTGAGTTCGGTCGAACCGATGACATGGTTGGAAAAGCCGGGTGCTGCCGCGATCGTGACAAGGCGGTTTCTGTCAAGCCGCACCAGCGCCAGCCGGCCGCCGATATGCGGGGTTGCGACGAAGGCGATCTCCGGCAACGGCGCTCCGGTGAAATATCCGATGCCGGCAATGTTGAGCCAGCGGAAGGAGCTCCCGATGAAGGGAGTCGTGGCTTTCAGGACAAGCGTGTCGCCGTTCAGCCCGAACACGGTGATCGACGCGCCCGATATGAGCGAAGAGCGGATCGTGATCACTTCCGACCGGCCGTCACCGTCGAGATCGGCGATACGCGGATAGAGATCCTCGAATACCTCTATCTCGTCCAGGCGATAGGTGAACTGCCGGCCGTCGGCGCGTTCGACCACCAGCGCGCCGCCTTCGATCCTGTCGCCCAGAATGCCGTGCCGGTAGCGGCTTGTCGGCTGGCTGTACCAGGCCCGGATGATGCCGCCTTCCTTGGGTCCAACGGCCGTCAGCATGTCCGCAATGCCGCTTGGCGCCGGCTCCATCGGCTGGGCGACGATCTCCGCAGGCACTTCCGGTTTCTCGATGAGTTCGACGTTCCAGCGATCGGCCGCATGGGCGTGGCCGATGAACGCGATCAAAAGAATGAGGGCTGCCGCAAGCCGCATGAATCCGTCCCGGTGCTATTCGAACAGTACAGTCTTCGAAATCTCGATGCCGAAACCTTCTACGCCGACATAATGACGTTCGCGCGAGGCCAAGACCTCGATCGATTCGATGCCCAGATCGCGCAGGATTTGCGCGCCAAGGCCGATTTCCAGCCATTCGTTGCGTCGGTTGCGCGCCTCGCGGTGCTCTTCGCCATCATGACTGATATCCGCCTGCGAGCGCCTTTCGATATGGGCAACACCGACGGATCCCTCGCGCAGATAGACGATCACGCCGCGGCCTGCCTGCGCGATCTGCTTCATGACGCGAGCCAGACTGTCGGAAGCACCGAAGGCGTCGTCCAGCACCGACTCGATCTGCAGCCTCACCGGCACATCGCGCCCGTCGCGGATGTCGCCATAGATGACGGCCAGATGATGCATGGGGTCCCACGGCGTGGTGTAGGTGATCGCGGTCGCCGGACCGGCCAGCGTCATCACCTGCGCCTCGCCGACACGTTCGATCAGGCTTTCGGAGCGTTGGCGGTAGGCGATGAGTTCGGAAACCGAAACCTGCATCAGTCCATGCCTGGCGGCGAAATCGGCGACCTGCGGCCCGCGCATCACGCTGCCGTCCTCGTTCATCAGTTCCGAGATGACGCCGACCTGCGGCAGACCGGCCAGCCGGCACAGATCCGTTGCCGCTTCGGTATGGCCTGAGCGCATCAGCACGCCACCCTCACGCGACACCAGTGGAAAGACATGGCCGGGGCGCACGAAATCCGCGGCACCCGAATTCGGATTGGCGAGCGCGCGCGCAGTGGAAGTGCGTTCCTCTGCCGAGATGCCGGTCGTCGTGCCGTGTTTGTAATCGACCGAGACGGTGAAAGCGGTGGCATGCGGCGCATCGTTTTCGGCGACCATCGGCGCGAGATTGAGCCGTTTGGCCTCGACACCCGTCATCGGCGCGCAGACGATGCCGGAGGTATGGCGGATGATGAACGCCATCTTTTCGGCCGTGCAGTGAACGGCTGCGACGATCAGGTCGCCCTCGTTCTCGCGGTCGTCATCATCGGTGACGACGACGATTTCGCCCGCCTCGAAGGCGCGGATGGCAGCGACGACCTTTGGCTGATTGTATCCCATGGGTGTTTCCTAATGCCTGGCACAGTCTAGATGCGGCCGGTCTGGCCGCGATGCAGGAGATAGTGGTCGGCGATGGCGCAGGCGACCATCGCTTCGCCGATCGGTACGGCGCGTATGCCGACGCAGGGATCATGCCTTCCCTTCGTCGAGACGTCGACTTCCTCGCCCTTGGCCGTGACCGAGCGGCGCGGCGTCAGAATCGACGAGGTCGGCTTGACCGCGAAGCGCGCCACTATCGGCTGGCCACTGGAAATGCCGCCCAATATGCCGCCGGCATGGTTCGACAGGAAGATCGGCCGGCCGTCATTGCCGATTCGGATTTCGTCGGCATTTTCCTCGCCGGCACGCGCCGCTGCGCCAAATCCGTCGCCGATCTCGACGCCTTTGACCGCGTTGATCGACATCAGATGCCCGGCGATATCCTGGTCGAGCTTGGCATAGATCGGCGCCCCGAGCCCTGCCGGCACGCCCTCGGCCACAATCTCCACGACCGCGCCCACCGAGGAACCTTTCTTGCGGATTGACGACAGATACTCGGCCCATTCCTCGGCCGCCTTCGCATCGGGACAGAAGAAATCGTTGCGGCCGACCTCCTCCCAGTCCCAGCGTGAACGGTCGATTTGCTTTTCGCCGATCTGTATCAGCGCGCCGCGCACATTCATATCCGGCACGACCTTGCGTGCGATTGCCCCGGCCGCGACCCTTGCCGCCGTCTCGCGCGCCGAGGAACGCCCGCCGCCGCGATAGTCGCGGATGCCGTATTTGGCGTCATAGGTGAAGTCGGCATGGCCCGGCCGGTAGCGGTCGCGGATTTCGGAATAATCCTTCGAGCGCTGGTCGGTATTGGCGATCATCATCGAGATCGGCGCGCCGGTCGTCGTCAGCACCGACATGTTGTCCTCGCCCGCCATGACGCCGGACAGGATTTCCACCCTATCGGGTTCCTGGCGCTGCGTGGTGAATTTCGACTGGCCCGGACGGCGCTTGTCGAGAAAGGCCTGCACTTCGGCCTGTGTGAAGGTCAGACCGGGCGGACAGCCATCGACCACGCAGCCAAGCGCCGGACCGTGGCTTTCGCCCCAGGTCGTCACGCGGAACAGATGGCCGAATGTGTTGAACGACATGGCGGTTCTAATAGAGCAATTCCAGGAAAAGTGGAAACCGGTTTTCCGTCCGGAATTGCGTCGAAAACAATTCGTTAGAGTCGGCACCCAGTTCCTTTGACAAAGACAGGGCCGAGCGGTCCGCAAAGACGCGGTCAAACGAATTGGCGTTGGGTGAGAGGAAGCGGGACGCCCCCGCTCAGACCTGTTCCTCGCGCCCCGGCTGCCAGATGAACACCTTGTCCTGCGGGAAGGGATAAGCCGCCGCTTCGTCGGGATCGATGTCGAGGAAATGCTGACGCAGGACGCGCCCGACCACACCATGGCCGCAGACAAGTGTGTCGGTTTCGAGCGTGTCGAGCCACACCAGAATGCGTTCCAGCACCATGGCATGGCTTTCGCCCTTTGGCGGCTGGAAGGCCCAGCGTGCCTGCTTGCGCTGGCGATGGATGTCGGGGAATTGCTCTTTCATCTGCGGTAATGTCAGGCCTTCGAACGTGCCATAGGACGCTTCGATCAGCCTGTCGTCGATCCGGTAGTCCTCCGGGTCGAGACCCATCTCGGCACGGATGATTTCCATCGTTTCGCAGGCGCGCCCGAGCGGGCTGGTGACGAAAGGAATGCCTTCGGCCTTGCCCAGCAGCTTCGCCAGCCGCCGACCGTTGTCATGCGCCTGGGCGCGGCCGAGTTGATTGAGCGGAATGTCCTGGCGACCCTGGAAACGCAATTCGGCGTTCCAGTCGGTCTGGCCATGGCGGACATAGTAGAGCGTGATGCCTGCCATTGCCCCTTGATCGCTACCCTGTACCTGTTGCACCTGTCGGGAGATGCGGCGCGTCGCTTATTCGTCCTTGATGACGGAAATGTCGGGGGCGTCGACAGCCTTCATGCCGATCGTGTGATAGCCCGCGTCGACATGATGGATTTCGCCGGTTACGCCCCGTCCCATATCGGAAAGGAGATAGAGCGCCGAATCGCCCACTTCCTCGATGGTCGAATTGCGCCTGAGCGGTGAATTGTATTCGTTCCATTTCAGGATGTAGCGGAAATCGCCGATGCCGGATGCCGCAAGCGTCTTGATCGGTCCGGCCGAAATCGCGTTGACGCGAATGCCCTGCTTGCCCAGATCGGCGGCCAGATATTTGACGGAAGCTTCAAGCGCGGCCTTGGCGACGCCCATGACGTTGTAATGCGGCATCACCTTTTCGGCGCCGTAATAGGTCAGCGTCAGGATCGAGCCGCCATTGGTCATCAGCTTTTCGGCGCGCTGGGTCACCGCCGTCAGCGAATAGACCGAGATGTCCATGGTCTTGCGGAAATTCTCCGCGCTCGTCTCGACATAGCGCCCGGTCAACTCGTCCTTGTCGGAAAACGCGACGGCATGGACAAGGAAATCGATTGCACCCCAATTGTTCGCCAGCTTGTCGAACACCGCATCCATGGTGCCGGCTTCGGTAACGTCACAATGGCCGACCACCATGGCGCCGAGTTCCTCGGCCAGAGGCTCGACGCGCTTGCGCAACGCATCGCCCTGATAGGTCAGTGCGATCTGCGCACCGGCATTGGCGCAGGCCTGTGCAATGCCCCAGGCGATGGAGCGCTTGTTGGCCACGCCCATGATCAGGCCTTTCTTCCCGGCCATCAGCCCGTTGCCCGATGCCATGCTTTGCTCCAGCGGTTCTTGCGAGATCAGGTGCGCGGGATATGGCACAACGATTGATCCCCCGCAAGCAGAGCGCATTATCCGCGTCAATTGCGGCAAGGCCTACTGGCTGGCGGAAGCCTTGCGCATCATGGCGGTGATTTCCTCGCGCTTGTCGTCGGGAAGCACGATCGCGGCCGTGATCAGCAGATCGCCATGGCCACCGCCCTTTTTCGGCAGTCCCTTGCCCTTCAACCGGAACACCTTGCCCGAATTGGTCCAGGCGGGAATATTGAGCGCTATTTTGCCGTCGAGCGTCTCGACCGTCAGCTTGCCGCCATTGACGGCGGTCGCCAACGGAAGTTCGGCATTCAGGCGCAGATCGGCGCCGGCGACTTCGAAACGCGGATGCGGAGCCAGCGAGAGGGTCACCAGCGCGTCACCCGGCTTCTGTCCGGGCTGTTTCAGGCCCTGACCGGCGAGCCGGACCACCTGGCCGTCCTTGGCCTCGGGAGGAACCGAAAAGGAAAGCTGCTTGCCGTCCGGCAAATGCACATTCGCCTTGCCGCGCGCAAGATCCTCGACCGTGACTCGCGCCCTGACCTGAACATCGCTGGACGAGCGATGTCCGAAATCCTGGGCGGAAAAGCCGCCGCTCATTCCCGGACCTGCTTGGTCACCTTGCCGGGCGCCGGCAAACGACGAGCCGAAAATCTGACTCAGAATATCTTCCGCACCTGAAAAGCCCTGATCGCCGAAAGGCGCGCCACCGGCGCGCGCACGACGTCCGCCACCGCGACTGGTGCGGAACTCGAAACCCTCGAATGGCGAACCGGCACCGTGAAAGCCTTCGAATCCAGCGAACTTCTCCTTGCCCTCGGCATCGATCTCGCCAGCATCGAACTTGCGCCGCTTTTCCTTGTCGCCAAGAATTTCATAGGCCTGGTTGGCCTCGGCGAATTTCTCCTTGGCCTTCGGATCGTCCTTGTTCGAATCGGGGTGGTAGCGCTTGGCGAGCTTGCGAAAGGCGGACTTGATCTCCTTTTCGCTTGCCTTGCGCGCCACTCCGAGCACGGAATAGGGGTCACGCATATATCGTTCCCATCACAATTGCGCGGTCGCGCAAAGCTCGAAGGCCAATGCGGCGGACCGGCGCAGGATTGACATAATTATCCGCACTTTTCCCGCGCGCACACAACCAAATCTGTCGACGGGTAAAAAAGCGGAAGAGTTGTCTTCAATATGGGAAATCCGACCCGCCGATTCCACTCCCGGTGTGTCGTGCCGTAACGGCAGGGCCGGTCTGATCCTATTCCTTGTCGCGCAGCAGCCAGGAAAGCACCCAGAAACCCTGGCGCAGTTCGCAGGTCTCGCCATTATAGAGCGAGACGCCCATGAAGCTGTCGACCGTCGTCTGGAATTTCTTGCATTTCTGTCCATGGCCGCCGACGAACTTGTCGATCGCCATGATGGTGCCGCGATTGCCGGTGTCGGGATTGGACCAGGCAAGAAGATCGCCGTCCTTTGGCTCGGCCTCGGCCTGAGCGACGGTGTCCTTGATCATCTCGGCATCGGTCGAGTCGATGCCTTCGGCCTTGACCGGCTTGGTGACTGAGGAAGTAATGATCGACGGCTCGTTTTCGAGGCCGGCGGTCGCCGAATTGAGCGAACACGCGCCGAGATTCGATATAAGAGCGGCGGTCACTGCCAGCTTGCCAATCATGCTGGCTGCGCTAGTCTTGGTGGTGAAGATACGCTCACGTTTCGCGTCTGCCGCGCGAACCGAGGTCAGGGCCAGAAACTGGGGTCGCCCCGCAACTCGCGGCGTAAGTGGGAATGGCATTGTCGGCCCTAATCGATACAAAGGACGGCTTGTTGCATGGATGATCTCAGCACATCGTTAAAAAACAGTGATCAATCGGCCACTGATCCGATGAAAATTTTCGCTGTTTGGTTACAACATGCTGAAAAGACTGAACCCAACGATCCGACGGCCATGGCCCTGGCAACCGTCGATGCGGACGTTATGCCCAATGTGCGCATGGTTCTCATGCGTCGTTTCGATGATCGAGGCATCGTCTTCTTCACCAACTTTCATAGCCAGAAAGGCGGCGAAATTCTGACCAGTCACAAGGCCGCCGCCTGCTTTCACTGGAAGAGCCAGCGCAAATCCGTGCGATTTCGCGGCCCGGTGGAGGAGGTGACGGCCGAAGAAGCCGACGACTATTTCAGTTCGCGCGCGCGCGGCAGCCGCATCGGCGCCTGGGCCTCGAAACAGTCGAGCCCGCTCGAAAGCCGTTTCGCACTGGAAAAGGAAGTGGCGAAATACGCAGCCAGATTCGGCGTCGGCGACATTCCGCGCCCCGATTACTGGTCGGGCTTCCGTATCTGCCCGCTGTCGATCGAATTCTGGTCGGACGGTAAGTTTCGCCTCCACGACCGCCTGCGCTACGACCGCGAAACGCTCGATGCGCCGTGGGCGACAAGCCGGCTTTACCCCTGACCTTGACAGCATAGACGATGGCGCGAACCGCACTGCTCGGTTGGGAGATGGGAGCCGGGCTCGGCCATGCCCACAAGCTCAAAATCGTCGGCAATGAGATGGAGCGACAGGGCTGGCGCGTCATCTATGCGCTGCGCAATCCCGAGACAGCTCCGATCGTCGGCATCGATCCCGCCGCGGTTGTCGCCAGCACCAGATGGCCGCGAAAGCCGCCCGAGTTCCTTGAAAAGCAGAACCGTCCACGCACCTCGCTCACCTTTGGCCAGAACCTCGGTTTCAACGGCTATCATGATTCCGACCTGATCCACGATCGCATCCTGGCCTGGCAGGCCATTCTGGACGCGGTCAAACCGGACCTTGTCGTCTCCGATTTTTCTCCGACGCTCAATCTTGCGTGCCGGGGCAGGGTGCCGCTGGTTGTCGCCGGCTCGGGGTTTCTTGTCCCGCCCGCCGACATTGAGCGCTATCCCCGCCTCCACGACAGGGCAAGTGCGCCGCTATTCGACGAACTGGCACTTGCCGGCAATGTCAACCGGGCGCTCGGCCGTCTCGGCCTTCCCCTGATTGAAGCACTTCCCGAGGTCATGGACGGGCAGGAGCGCTGCGTATGCACCATGGCGATATTCGACCCTTATGACGGCATGCGCCGTGAGGCCTGTATCGGGACGATCCTGGAAGCGATGCCTGAACTGAACGAGGAGCCGGAAGACAGGCTCATGGTCTATCTTCAGAAACCTGCGCTGGCCCGGCCTGAAACGGTGGAGATGCTGCTCGCTCTGCCCTTGCCGGCGACGCTTTACATTCCGGGTATGGACGAGGCGATGCGGGCGCGCTTCCGCGATGCCGGACACGAACCCCTTACCGGGCCGGCCGATGTGACCGAGGTTTTGCCGCGCGTCAGGGCCGTCATCTCGCAAGGCGGTATCGGACTCGCATCCACCGCGCTGCTCACCGGCAGGCCGCAACTGGTCCTGAACACGCATATCGAGGAGTTGCTGACCGGTGAGGCGATCGAACGTTCGGGGCTCGGATTCCGGCTTGGAATGGGAAGGGCCTCATTGCCCCATGTGGCCGAACCCCTTCGGCAGGTTTGTTTTGACGAAGAAATGTTGCGGTGCGCCGTGACGATTGCCCGCCAACACCGCGACCTCTACGCAAAACCGGCGAGGGAAATCCTGGTTGAACATTGCAACGCACTCGTATCGTGAATCCGTGTGCAGGCAGTCTGGATCGCTTCAGTCGCGATCAGCCGTAACCACCATCGTAGCCGCCATCATAGCCACCATCGTAGCCGCCATCGTCGCCGTCATCGGCGGCAGGCGGCGAGGGGGGCGTCGGTGCGTCGATCGAGACCGGAGCCGGATCGTTGTTCGGATTGACCACCGGTCGGTTTTGGGTTGCCTCGATTGCCGCGCGCTGGTTGCAGGCAATGGTCGGCGCGCGAAATTCCGGGCTGAAACGCTGTTGCCCGAAGAGCAGGCCGAAAGAATTGCGCGCCTCGCTCGGCGTGCGCCTGGCGCTCCTGAAGAAAGGCACTTCCTGAACATCGTTCGGCGACGCGACCTCGATGACATCACACCGCCGGCGGGCGAATTTGCAGACTCCTCCGCTACAAACGTCGATCGAGCCGTCGAGCAGCACCACCCGCAACAGGCCGCCTATTCCGACATAGACGTCGAACAAGGTGCCGCGCACACCGATGGAAGAAAGCGGCGTCTTGATCTTGTACACGCCGCTGTCATTGCCGCTGCCATTGGAGATGAAGCGGAAGGCGCCCTTGGTCACGTTCAGCGTCGCCGATTTGATGTCGCTGCCGGACACCACGAAATTGTCGAGCGAGACCACGGAATTCTCGCCGACCAGCACCTTGGAATTGTCGAGCAGGATCAGTTCGCCGAAAGAATCGGCGCCAGCACTGATCTTTTCGGAGCGGTATACCGGGTCTGCGACGGAAAGCTGGCGGTGTTTTACCGAACCGAAGACATCGTTCCTGACCTTGTTGGTCTTGCCGACAGATTCCTGCGCCCTGGCCGTCAGGGACATGGATATCATGACGGCGCCGAGCGCTGTCATTGTCGTGGCATATCGATAGAAACGGTCGAGCCGACTCTTTGCTCCAAACCGCATGACACATTCACCAATGCTGGATGATCTACTTATCGTTACGTAAGCTGCCTTACACCGAGGGCCATGTAAAGCCTTCATGACATTGTTTTTTTTATCGACAGGCCCGGCATGTGCGATAATGCACGCGCCGGGCTCGCAACCGTCGATTGTTATCGTCCGCTCAAAGCATGATGCGGAATTTGGCGAAGCCGTTTTCGCCTTCGCCGGCGTCCTCGATTTTCACGCCCTTGACCTCGGAAGCGAACTGGCGGCCTTTCGGCCCGGTTTCGAACAGCACGGTGGTGCCGGGCATTTCCTTGAAATTCCAGTTGGCATCGGCCGACGGATTGATCGTGCCCTCCTCGACGATGTAGCGAACGATGACGTCGCGGTTCGTGTCGGGCGCGACCAGGATGACGACATCGTTGTTGATGCCGGGGAAATTGCCGCCGCCGCCGGCGCGGTAATTGTTGGTGGCGACAACGAATTTCTGTTCGGGATCGATCGGCTTGCCGTCATACATCAGATCGACGATGCGGCTGGCGCCTTCATTGGCGATCTCACCCTTCGGCGTGTATTTGGCCGGCTGCGACAGGTCTATTCTGTAGGTGACCCCGTCGATCACGTCGAAATTGTAGGACGGGAAGTCCGGATTGATCAGCGCTTGGTCGGCCTTGCCGGGCTCGACCTGATTGAAGATGCCGGCCGACATTTCCAGCCATTCCTTCACCGTCGCGCCGGTGACCGCAACCGCACGCACCGTGTTGGGATAGAGGTAGAGGTCGGCGACATTCTTGATCGCGATCGTGCCGGCCGGAACGTCGGTATAGTAGTCCGGTCCGCCACGTCCGCCGGCCTTGAACGGCGCGGCCGCCGAAAGCACCGGCAGATCCATGTATTCGCCATCCTTGAGAAGGTCGGACACATACCAGATCTGCGCCTTGGAAACGATCTGCACGGACGGATCATCGGCAACCAGAGCAAAGTAGGAGTAGAGCGGTGCCGAAGTCTTGCCGACCGGCGCGCGGACATAGGCAAGCGTCGCCTCGTTCTCTGCCTTGACGGAATCCTCGACCGCCGCCACGCTTTCGACAAGCGGCGTGACCTTGCGGCCTTCGCGGGCGTAGATCGGGCGGGCTTCGGACGTGGCCGAGACCAGCTTCCAGCTATTGCCGTCCTTTTCGATCAACAGGTCGATCAGACCCATATGCGAGCCCCAGAAACCGCCCATCACGGCGGGTTTGCCCTGCAAGGTGCCCTTTTCGGCGTCGACGCCCTCGAGACCCGCGAAGTTCTTGCCGGGGAAAACGAGATGCTGGTGGCCGGTGAACACCGCGTCGACGCCTTCGACGCCAGCGAGAAACAGCGAGGCATTTTCCATCACCGGCGTTTCAACGGCGTCGATGCCCGAATGCGACAGCGCGACGACGATGTCTGCGCCGTCTTCCTTCATCTGCGGCACCCAGGCCTTCGCCGCTTCGACGATGTCGCGCGTCATCACCTTGCCAACGAGATTCTTGGAATCCCAGACCATGATCTGCGGCGGCACGAAGCCGATGAAGCCGACATTGACCTGATGTTCGTTGCCGTCGCCGTCCTTGACGGTCTTTTTGACGATTTTGTAGGGCTTCAGCCACAGATCGTCATCACGCGGATTTTCGGCAAGCTTGCCTCTCGCCAGATTGGCGCAGACGATCGGGAAATTGGCGCCGGCATTGACCTTGTCCAGAAAGGACAGGCCGTAATTGAATTCGTGGTTGCCGAGCGTGCCGCAATCGTAATTCAGCAGGTTCATCGCCTTGATGACCGGGTGCACGTCGCCTTCCTTCATGCCCCGCTCATAGGCGATCCAGTCGCCCATCGGATTGCCCTGCAGATAGTCGCCATTGTCGATCAGCATCGAATTGGTCGCTTCCGCGCGAACCGAACCGATGATGCTCGCCGTGCGCGCCAGACCCATCGTGTCGTTCGGCTTGTCCGCATAATAGTCGTAGGGCAGCACTGCGACATGGATATCGGTCGTCTCCATGATTCTCAGATGCGCCTGGCCGGCTGCCGCATGGGCCGAGAACGGATGCAGCATGACGAGTGCCGAGCCGGCGGCGACGCCGCCGAGAAAGGAACGCCGCGTGATTTCGGCATGGCTGAAGATGGTGGGTTGGGAATCGTTGCGCAAACGGAACATGAACGCCTCCTGCCGGGTTCGTCGGATTGTTGTGTACGAATGTTATGGCAAATGCGCCGCGCCGGATTTCGCACGCAGGCAACAGGCGAAATCACGCGGCGGATTGATACGCACCAGCACTAGGGCCCCGCCATGACATCACGATGAACCCGTTTCCGGCTCTTGTCATGCACCTTTTCTTAACCGGGTGGAAAATTTTTCGCGTGCCGCACCATTTTCGCCAAACCGCCCGTTTACAGCCCGATTTGCGTCATGCCCCGGCCCGTTTCACAAAATATGTTCGATGGCCGGAAACAAGGGAATATACCGCCATGAATGCCGCGATCATCGTCATGACCATTCTGGGCTGCGGCCAGAACGAGGCCGCCTGCGAATTCATACGCACGGTCGACACGCCGTTTTCAAGCCAGGCACAATGCGAGGCGCGCATGGAAACCGAATTGATGAAGACAGCGGCGAACGACTATCCCAATGCCATAGCCATGTGCGAGCCGCTCGACACGACCGTCACGGGACCGCGGCCGCACGCCGCGCCCGTACCGGGGCGCGAGGCCAATGCCCGCCCGCACCCCGACACGCTCGTGCCCGCTGCTCCGGCGACGCCGACGGTCATCTATTCGCAATTCGATGCGCCCGAAAAACCGCACCCGCTACGCTGGGCAGCAAGCAAGACCCGCCAGACGATGAACGGCGTGAAACGCGTCGTCGTGAACACCTGGCGCAAGATCACCGGTAAGGATCGGGAGGAACCGATCCTGCTCGACCGCTACGCCGAGGCCGACATCTAGGCCCCCGTTCCACCCACCGTCACCGCGTTCATGCGCAGCGTCGGCTGGCCGACGCCGACGGGCACGCCCTGGCCGTTCTTGCCGCACATGCCGACGCCGCGGTCGAGTTCCATGTCGTTGCCGATCATGGTGATGCGCTTCATTGCTTCCGGCCCGTTGCCGATCAGGTTGGCACCCTTGATCGGCTCGGCGACCTCGCCATTGCGGATGCGATAGGCTTCCGTGCAGTTGAAGACGAACTTGCCGGACGTGATGTCGACCTGCCCGCCGCCGAAGGAGACGGCGTAGATGCCGTCTTTCAGCGAGGTGATGATTTCGCCCGGCTCGGTCTTGCCCGCCAGCATGTAGGTATTGGTCATGCGCGGCATCGGTTCATGTGCGTAGGACTGGCGACGGCCATTGCCGGTCGGCTGCATGCCCATCAGCCGCGCATTCTGGCGGTCCTGCATGTAGCCGACGAGTTTGCCGTCCTCGATCAGCACATTATAGGCTGACGGTGTGCCTTCGTCGTCGATGGTGAGCGAACCGCGCCGCTCGGGGAGCGTGCCGTCATCGACCACGGTCACGCCCTTGGCCGCGACCTGTTCGCCCATCAGCCCGGCGAAGGCGGACGTTTTCTTGCGGTTGAAATCGCCCTCCAGGCCATGGCCTACCGCTTCGTGCAGCATCACGCCCGGCCAACCCGAGCCGAGCACCACGTCGAATGTGCCGGCCGGCGCCGGTACGGCTTCCAGATTGACGAGCGCCTGGCGCAGCGCCTCGTCGACGGCGTACTGCCAGTTTTCCTGCGTGATGAATTCGCCGAAGCCCTTGCGCCCGCCCATGCCATAGGAGCCGGTTTCCTGGCGGTCGCCCTCGCCGACCACGAGCGAGACGTTGATGCGCACCATCGGGCGGACATCGCGGGCGAGCCTGCCATCGGCACGCAGGATTTCCACCATCTGCCAATTGGCGCCGAGCGAGGCGGAGACCTGCCGCACCCGGCTGTCTTTCGCCCGTGCATAGGCGTCGATCTTTTCGAGCAGCTTCACCTTCTCTTGGAAGGACGGCGCACCGATCGGGTTCTCATCGCCGTAAAGCCTGCGATTGGTGCCCTGCGGTGCGGCGGCATAGTTGCCGCCATGGCCCGAGCGTACCGCCGAAACCGCGTCGGCCGCCCGCTTGAGCGCGGCCAGGGACAGTTCGCCGGAATGCGCATAAGCCGAGATTTCGCCCGAGACCGCCCTCAGCCCGAAACCCTGTTCGGTGGAGAAGTTGCCGGCCTTCAGCCTGCCATTGTCGAAGGCGAGCCCTTCCGACTGGACATATTCGGCGTAAAGTTCGCCGTCCTCGCAGCCTCTGAGCGCTTCGCCGAGCGTCTTTTCCAATATCTCCTTCGGGGCATCGAACTGGTCAAGCAGGCTGGTCTTGGTCATGGCGCGTTTCCCTTGGCTGTCGGTCGCATTCTAATCTAAGGCCTTTTGTGGCGATTGCGAGCCGTCCCGGTTCTGCCGGGTATCTCAGTGCTCGCTCGCCGGCGCGCCATGGCCCGAGACAGTCGCTCCGGCTTCCCGGCTCAGTGTCAGCATGGGCATGAGAGCGGCGAGTGAAAACAGTGAAATGGCGAAGAAGGCCAGTTGGAAATCGGCCAGTCCCGGATCGCCGGTGCCACGCCACGCCATGCTGGCTTCCACCAGCATGCCCGCTATCGCCACGCCGAGTGCAAGGGAAATCTGTTGGAAAACAGCGGCGATCGCGGTTCCCGCTCCCGCCTGCTCGTTTTCCAGTTCCGCGAAGGTAAGTGCGTTGAAGCCGGTAAACATCAGTGATCGCACCAAGCCGGCGGCAAGCAGGATCGAATAGATGACGGCGAACGACATTCGGGGCGAAAAAAAGCTCATGCTGGTCAGCAGCAGGCCGGAAAGAGCGATGGTCGCGAGCAAGACCGGCTTGAAGCCGAACCGGGCGTAGACCGTCGCAGCCGCGAATTTCATGGTGATGGCGCCGATCGCGCCGACAAAGGTGACGAGACCGGAGTGAAACGCCGACAGACCGAAGCCGATCTGCAGCGTCAGCGGCAGCAGGAATGGCGTCGCGCCGATGCCAAGACGCACCAGGGAACCGGACAGGACACTGACCCTGAAAGACGGTGTTGCGAGCAGCGAAAGGTCGAGTACCGGTCCTGGTATCTTGAGCGCGTGGCGCACATAGAGCACGGCACATGCTGCGCCGATCGCGACGGCGGCGAAGCCGACGGCTTCCGGCAGGGCCGGCAGACTGATGACCGAAAGCCCGAACACGATGCCGGACGCCGCCAGCCCCGACAGGGCCAGTCCGACCGCATCCAGCCTGCCATTCGGCTTGCCCGCCAATTCCGGCAGAAAGCGTTTTGACGCCGCAATACCGGCCAGTCCGATCGGCAGATTGATCAGAAAGATCCAGTGCCAGCTCACGAAGGTGGTGAGAAACCCGCCGACGACCGGGCCAACCAGCGGTCCCATCAGCGCCGGTACCGACAGCCATGACATCGCCTCGACCAGCCTGTTGCGCTCGGTCGCGCGCACCAGCACCAGCCGGGCGACCGGCGTCATCATCGATCCGCCCATGCCCTGGATGAAGCGTGCGCCGACAAAGGCGGCAAGCGAATCGGCGCGTGCGCATAAAAGCGACCCCAGGGTGAAGATGGCGATGGCGATCATGAAGACGCGCCGCGCGCCGAACCGGTCGGCCATCCAGCCGCTCGCCGGAATGAAGATGGCAAGCGCCACCAGATAGGTGGTGAGGGCGAGTTTGAGCGCGATCGGGCTGGTGCCGATATCGGCGGCTATTGCCGGCAGCGATGTCGCGATCACCGTGGAGTCCATCATCTCCATGAAGAGCGCGACCGCCAGGATGAGCGGTACGATCCGGTTCACGAGGACCATCCGGTTGGCTGGCGCAAGGGATTGCGACGGGAGCGGGGAGCGCTGTTATCCGGCAGACCCGCCCCGTTGGCAACCATGTCTTTGTTCATATCAGGGATGTGTTTGTGACAACCGTGCCGTTCGACCCGCTTTCGGTGGGCCGCATCTTTTTCTGCACGAGGTGGCGATCACTGGGGTTCGTTCTTCAGGGAATCTTGGCGTAGCCTTCGGCGAAACCGTTGAGATCGACGGGAATGCCGATGCCTTCCTCCGGCGTCTGGAAGACGATGAAGGTGGCGGTCTTGCCGGTTTTCAGCGCGGTTATCAGCTTGTCGTCGAGGATGACCTCTGCATAGCAGCCGTCCTGGAAACAGCGCACGAAGTAGGCTCTGCCTATGTCCTGGCCATCGATATTGAGGCCGAGGCCGTTCGGTAGCAACACGCCGAGCGGCGCCAACACACGCAGGATTTCCGACTTGCGGTCGGCGGTCCTGAGCACCACGACCGAAAGCCCGACTTCGGGTCTGTCCTCGGCGACGACATTCTGCATCAGCGCGCATTGTTCCGATTTGGCGCCCGGCGGCGTGTCGCACACCATGTTCCATGCGCCATGGCTCTCGACAATCTTGCCTTGTGTCTGTGCATTTGCCACCGGAACGCTCATGAGCGCCATGGTGACTGCTGCCAAGCCGGCCAGGCATGCATGCCTGGCAATGGTGCTCATGCGCCCGAGATTGGCGGGAAGGCTGCCCTTTGTCCGCATCGCGATTTTCCGAATCATCCCTTGCTGGTGGAGCGAAATTGACGTTTGAATTCGATTTGCCGCGTACTTCCGATCAAACCTCAAATTCATAAGCTCCATCTGTGTCAATAGCCTGCTGGTGGTCCTTTGATTCCAGCATTTGCCCGCGAACCCGCAATAAATGGTTTGCAAATGTTGGAATCGGACCACTAGTGCTAATGGTCCCGGCCGCATGGTGCAATTGCAAACAGGTCGATCTATACAGATGTCGCGACCAATAGCCCAAAACCGGGCCATTTTGCGGCTGGCGCATCCGCATCCGGAGGCGAACGTCTGCCTCCCGCGCAAAAATGCCGCACAAATGCGGGGAGGCTGGCCGTTGCGAGGTCGAAGCGGTTATGGTTTGACATAGATCATTGCAGGTGGATTCTGCTGTCCGCCGACAGAGGAGAACGACGGTGAAGAAATTCACGGCATTTGCAGCTTTTTCTGGTTTTCTGACGGCACTCGCCGGTTCGGCCTGGGCCGATCAGCCCAAGCCGTGGGAAATCTGGCATCAGGCGCCGGCCAGCGACATCATGGATCGGATCGAATGGTTCGATGCCTATACGCTCTGGTTCATCATCCCGATAACCGTGCTGGTGATGTTCCTGTTGCTGTTTGTAATGCTGCGTTTCAACCGGCGCGCCAACCCGGTCGCTTCCAAGACCAGCCATAACAGCGTGGTTGAAGTGATCTGGACCATTGTCCCGATCATCATCCTCGTTTTCATCGCCTTCCCCTCCTTCAATCTGCTGCAGCGCCAGCTGGCGCCCGAGGAGGAGCCGCAGATGACGGTCAAGGCGACCGGCTATCAGTGGTACTGGGGTTATGAGTACCAGGACAACAGCGACATCTCCTTTGATTCGATCATCCTGCAGGAAGACGAGCGCGCCGAAGCCGGCAAGACCGACAAGGCCATCTATCCGCGCCTGCTCGCCGTCAACAACGAGCTGGTGGTACCCGTCAACACCATGGTCCGCGTTCTCGTCGCCGGAGCAGACGTGATCCATTCCTTCGCGGTGCCCTCCTTCGGCATCAAGATCGACGCCGTGCCGGGCCGCATCAACGAGACCTGGTTCAAGGCGGAGCGCGAGGGGATTTACTACGGCCAGTGTTCGGAGCTATGCGGCCGCGACCACGCCTTCATGCCGATCGCGGTCCGGGTGGTCTCGATGGACCAGTACAATGCCTGGAAGGCAAAGGCGGCGGACGATCTGGAAGGCGCCAACAAGATGCTGATGGCTGAAATAGCGCGCGAACGCGCCATTCGCGTTGCCGGCAACTGAGCCCGGCACGTGACGAAGAGATTCTAAGGAGACAGGAAATGGCAGGTTCCGCAGCCCACGTGGCAGATGATCACAAGCCTCCGTTTTTTAGGCGTTGGTTCTTGTCGACCAACCACAAGGACATCGGCACGCTCTATCTCATCTTTGCGATCTGCATGGGCATTCTCGGCGGCGCGCTTTCCGTCGCCATGCGCATGGAGTTGCAGGAGCCGGGCCTGCAGTATTTCTCCAATGGCGAGGTCTTCAATGTCTTTGTCACCGCGCACGGCCTGATCATGATCTTCTTCATGGTGATGCCGGCGCTGATCGGCGGTTTCGGCAACTGGATCGTGCCGCTGATGATCGGCGCTCCCGACATGGCCTTCCCGCGCATGAACAACATCTCGTTCTGGCTGCTGCCACCGGCGATCATCCTGCTCGTCGGGTCGATGTTCGTCGATAGTGCCGCAGGCGCCACCGGTGTGGGCGGCGGCTGGACCATCTATCCGCCGCTGTCGACTTCCGGCCAGCCCGGGCCGGCCATGGACATGGCGATCCTGGCGCTGCACCTGGCCGGCGCGTCGTCGATCCTCGGCGCGATCAACTTCATCACCACCATCTTCAACATGCGCGCTCCCGGCATGACCATGTTCAAGATGCCGCTGTTTGCCTGGTCGGTGCTGATCACCGCCTTCCTGCTGCTGCTGGCACTTCCCGTCCTGGCGGGCGGCATTACCATGCTGCTGACCGACCGCAATTTCGGCACGACCTTCTTCGCGCCCGATGGCGGCGGTGACCCGATCCTGTTCCAGCACCTGTTCTGGTTCTTCGGGCACCCGGAAGTCTACATCCTGATCCTGCCGGGCTTCGGCATCATTTCACACGTCGTGTCGACCTTCTCCAACAAGCCGATCTTCGGCTACATGGGCATGGCGCTTGCGATGATCGCAATCGGCGCGGTCGGCTTCATCGTGTGGGCGCACCACATGTACACGGTCGGCCTGTCGCTCAACACACAACGCTACTTCGTCTTCGCCACCATGGTCATCGCGGTGCCCACCGGTGTGAAGATCTTCTCCTGGATCGCCACCATGTGGGGTGGCTCGATCACCTTCCGCACCCCGATGCTTTGGGCGATCGGCTTCATCTTCCTGTTCACCGTGGGTGGCGTGACCGGCGTGCAGCTCGCCAATGCCGGCCTCGACCGCGCCTTCCACGACACCTACTACGTGGTTGCCCACTTCCACTATGTTCTGTCGCTGGGTGCCGTCTTCGCCATCTTCGCCGGCTGGTACTACTGGTTTCCGAAGATGACCGGCTACATGTACAATTCGTTCCTCGCCAAGAGCCATTTCTGGCTGACCTTCATCGGCGTCAACCTGGTCTTCTTCCCGCAACACTTCCTCGGGCTCGCCGGCATGCCGCGCCGCTATGTCGACTATCCCGATGCGTTCGCGGGATGGAACTACGTTTCCTCCATCGGTTCATACATTTCGGGCTTCGCCGTGTTGGTGTTCCTCGCCTGCGTGATCGAGGCCTTCATGAAGAAGCGCGTGGCCGGAGCCAATCCGTGGGGACCGGGCGCCACCACCCTGGAATGGCAGTTGCCTTCGCCGCCGCCCTTCCACCAGTGGGAAACCCTGCCGAGGATCAAATAGGCAGTACAAATCATCGCGTCGCCGGCTTCAGGGCCGGCGGCGGTCTTTTCGTCAGTTCACAAGGAAGTTCGCCGCATGGCGATAGCTGAAGACAGAACCGCACTGGTAAACGTGGCGCAGGATATTTCCCTTGCGACGCCGGGCGACTATTTCGTCCTGCTGAAACCACGAGTCATGTCGCTGGTCATCTTCACCGGCTTCGTCGGGCTTTATCTGGCGCCAGCCGGTCCCCATGGCGCCATCAACCCGGTATTGGGCGCCATCGCCATGCTTTGCATCGCAATCGGCGCCGGTGCCTCCGGCGCCCTCAACATGTGGTACGACGCCGATATCGATGCCGTGATGAGCCGCACTGCCGGCAGGCCCGTTCCGACCGGGCGCGTGATGCCAGGCGAGGCGCTCGCCTTCGGCATCGTGCTTGCGTCCTTCTCGATTGCCACGCTCGGCCTGTTCGTCAACTGGCTGTCGGCGGCTCTGCTCGCCTTCACCATCTTCTATTATGCCGTGGTCTACACGATCTGGCTGAAGCGTCGCACGCCGCAGAACATCGTCATTGGCGGTGCGGCCGGTGCGCTGCCGCCGGTGATCGGCTGGGCTGCTGCAACGGGTTCGCTGGGTATCGAGCCGCTCGTGCTGTTCGCCATCATCTTCCTGTGGACGCCGCCGCATTTCTGGGCGCTTGCACTGTTCAAGTCGGGCGACTACGCGCGCGCCGGCATCCCCATGATGCCCAATGTGCGGGGAAACCGCTCGACCCAGCGCCAGATCCTTGCCTATGCGGTGATCCTGGCCGCGACCGGCATGCTGCCCTGGTTTATCGGGTTCGCCGGTTCCGCCTATGGCGTCGTCGCCGCCCTGTTCGGACTGGAGTTCATCCGCCGTGCGTTTGCGGTGTGGCGCATGAATTCCGACGATCCGGCCATGGTGCCGGCCAAGAGACTGTTTGCCTTTTCGATCCTCTATCTCTTCATGCTGTTTGCAACGCTTCTCGTCGAAGCGATGGTGCTGCGCCATGTCGCTGGCGTATGAGGGAGATTCGGCGTGCCGCAGGAGGCCAGGAAGGATTCAGCCAACCAGGAATTGGACCGTGTCGTGCTCACCCGCGAGCAGAAGCGCGCACGGCGCAATCGCAACATCGCTATTGCCCTGGCGCTCGCCGCCTTTGTGGTGATCGTCTATGTCGGTACTTGGGCCAAGATGGGTGCCGCCATCTTTAACCGGGATCTGTGAGCGCCGGAACGAAGTGTGAAGTCTGAACGGAACGTTGAAACGATGAACGGCGAAAAAACAACCGGAAGCAAGGCTGGTGCAAAGCGTGGCGGCTTCCGCTTGTCTGCCAATCAGACCGTCGCCGTCATCTGCATCAGCGCAGTCGCCGGCATGATCGGTGCGTCTTATGCTTCCGTGCCGCTGTACCGTATTTTCTGCCAGGTGACCGGCTATGGCGGTACCACGCGCGAGGCGGTCAGCTCCGAAGGCATCCCGGTTCTCGACCGCGACATCACCATTCGCTTCGACGCCAATGTCACGCCGGGGATCAACCTGCAGTTCGGGCCGGTCCAGCGTTCGGTCACCATCAAGCTCGGCGAGGTCAAGAAGATCCTCTACTATGCCGAGAACACCACAGACGAGACCATTCGCGGCACCGCAACCTTCAACGTGACGCCGCAGCAGGTCGGAGCCTATTTCAACAAGCTCGAATGTTTCTGTTTCACCGAGACAGTCGTTGAACCCGGCCAGAAGCTGGAGATGCCCGTGGTCTTCTTCGTCGATCCCGAACTGGTCGACGCCCAGGAGACCCGCGACATTCGCACGGTGACGCTGTCCTATACCTTCTTTCCGGCGTCCGAGAAGGACACGCCGGTCAAGACAACCCGTTCGACCGACGCCAGGCGGGCGCCTGCGGACGGATGAGATCAATCGCGCCGGCGCGGGGGACAACCGGGCCGCTGTAACGATAACAGGAGACCATGATGGCCGAAGCGCACAAGGCAAACCATGAATACCATCTTGTCGATCCCAGTCCCTGGCCGTTGATCGGGGCGACCGGTGCGCTGATCACGGCAGTCGGCGGAGTCGGCTACATGCGCTGGTTGAACGATGACCATTTCCTCATCGGCGGCCTCGACCTCGCCACCCCCTGGCTGTTCTTCATCGGCTTTGCCATCGTGCTCTACACCATGGCCTCGTGGTGGACCGATACGGTCAAGGAAGCCAATGCCGGCTACCACACCCGTGTCGTCTCGCTGCACCTGCGCTACGGCATGATCCTGTTCATCGCTTCGGAGGTGATGTTCTTCGTTGCCTGGTTCTGGGCCTTCTTCGATGCGAGCCTCTTCCCCAACGAAGCCCATCAGGTCGCCCGTGCTGCATTCACCGGCGGTCAATGGCCGCCGAAGGGCATCGAGGTGCTCGACCCCTTCCACCTGCCGCTGTTCAATACCATCATCCTGCTTCTGTCGGGTACGACGGTGACCTGGGCACACCATGCGCTTCTGCAGAACCAGCGCGGCATGCTCAATTTCATGCTGCTCCTGACAGTGCTGCTCGGCCTGCTGTTCACCAGTGTCCAGGCTTATGAATATGCCCACGCGCCCTTCGCCTTCTCCGACTCGATCTATGGCGCGACATTCTTCATGGCGACCGGCTTCCACGGCTTTCATGTCATCGTCGGCACGATCTTCCTGATCGTCTGCCTGTTGCGCGCCATGGCCGGCCAGTTCACCCCGCAGCAGCATTTCGGCTTCGAAGCGGCCGCATGGTACTGGCACTTCGTCGATGTGGTCTGGCTGTTCCTGTTCTGCTGGGTCTATGTTTGGTCATCCTGGGGTGCGCCGATCGCCCATGGCTGAGGCCGCAAACCGGACGAAACATTGGGGGAGGCGGTCCGGCAACGGGCCGCCTTCCTCGCTTTTGTGCTGTCTGTCTGTTGTTTGCCTTTTCCTGTTCTTGTCGCCCGTCTGGGCAGGCGCCCAAACCATCGACAAGATGCGCGTCCACAAAGCCGAAAGCCGGCTGGAACTGATTTCTGGCAACCAGGTGATCCGCGAAATCCCGATCGCGCTTGGCGGACATCCCGCTGGCCACAAGCATGAAGAAGGCGACAGTCGAACGCCGGAAGGACTTTACACGTTGGACTGGCGTAATTCGGAGAGCAACTATCACAAATCGATCCATATCAGCTATCCCGATGAGGAGGATCGTCTGGACGCAAGCACCCGAGGCGTGAACCCCGGTAGCATGATCATGATCCATGGGCAGAGGAACGGCTTCGGCTGGGCATCGTGGTTGGTGCAGAAGACGGACTGGACGGATGGCTGCATCGCTTTGACCAATAGCGACATGGACGAGATATGGGGCATGGTCACAAACGGCACCCCGATCGAGATACTCCCGTGACAAGGATGCCCGTGAAAGGATGATCGAGAGATGAAAGAAGACAAGGCAATCTGGCCGCCGGTTTCAGCCATGGAGGCGGGGCTGAAGGGCACGTGCCCGCGCTGCGGACAGGGCAGGCTCTACAAGGGGCTGCTTACCCCCGCAGCACGCTGCTCCAATTGCGGTCTCGACTACACCTTCATCGATTCCGGAGACGGCCCGGCCGTCTTCGTCATCCTCATTCTGGGCTTCCTCGTGCTTGGCCTGGCGCTGGCCTTCGATGCCGCCGTTTCGCCGCCCATCTGGGTTCATATCATCATCTGGATTCCGGTGATCACCGCAGCGAGCATCTGGTCGCTGCGCTTCGCCAAGGCCTACATGATCGCGCTGCAATACCAGCATTCGGCTAAAGAGGGCGAGCTGGAGTGAAACGGACTTCCTTCTGGCTGATCCTTGTCAGTGTGTTGGCGGCCACGACGATACTTGTCCTGCTCGGCAACTGGCAGGTGCGCCGCCTCGCCTGGAAGGAGGCGCTGATCGCTTCGGTCGAGGCCCGCCGCAATGCCGCGCCCGTGCCGCTCGACGACATGCTTGCCATCTGGCAGCGCGACCACGATGTCGACTATCGTTCGGTAACGCTGACCGGCGCGTTCGACCATGCTGCGGAAGCCTATTTCTACACGACGCGCAACGGCACGGTGGGCTGGGACATACTCACCCCGCTTACGCTCGCCGACGGCCGCAAGGCGATCATCGACCGCGGCTTCGTGCCCGACAGAAAGCGCGATCCCTCAACCCGCAAGGCCGGACAGATCGAAGGCGAGGTGAAGGTGACCGGCCTTGCCCGCGATCCGCACTTCGACAAACCCAACTATTTCGTGCCGGACAACCGCCCCGACAAGCGCGAATTCTACTGGAAGGATTTCTCGGCCATCGCCACGACAATGGGGCTGAAACGGGACGACATGCTCATCCCTTTCATCATCGATGCCGGCCCTTCCGATATTCCGGGCGGCTATCCCGAGGGCGGCTCGACCCTGATCGAGTTCCCCAACAACCATCTGCAATATGCGATCACCTGGTACGGCCTCGCACTCGCCTGCCTGGGGGTTGGCGGTGTCTTCCTCTATTCGCGCCGGCGCAGGGCTTGACAGGCGGCGCTGCCCTACCTCTATTCCACGCATGCTCGAACGCACCCCTTCGGCAAACACAAAACCCGTCACGCTCAGGCTTTGCGGCCCGCGCGGCTTTTGCGCCGGTGTCGACCGCGCCATCCAGATCGTGGTGCTGGCGCTGAAGAAATACGGCGCGCCGGTCTATGTCCGCCACGAGATCGTGCACAACCGCTATGTCGTCGAGGGGCTGGAGGCACGCGGCGCCGTCTTCGTCAAGGAGCTGGCCGAAATCCCGCCAACCGAGCAGCCGGTGATCTTCTCCGCCCACGGCGTGCCCAAATCCGTACCGGCGGAGGCCGAACATCTTAATCTGCTCTACCTCGACGCCACCTGCCCGCTGGTCTCCAAGGTCCACAAGCAGGCGCAGCGCCATCTGCGCCATGGCCGCCATGTGCTGCTGGTTGGCCATGCCGGCCATCCCGAGGTAATCGGCACGATGGGACAATTGCCGGAGGGTTCCGTCACCCTGATCGAGACGGAAGACGATGCGCGCCAGTTCGAGGCCGCAGGCAGGGAACTGGGCTACGTCACCCAGACCACGCTTTCAGTCGACGATACCCGCGCCATCATCGAAAGGCTGTCACAGCGTTTCCCGGCGCTGGAGGCACCTGCCGCCGAATCGATCTGCTACGCCACCACCAATCGCCAGGAAGCCGTTCGTCTCGCCGCTGCCGGCGCCGACCATTTCCTCGTTGTCGGCGCACCCAATTCGTCCAATTCGCAGCGTCTGGTCGAGGTGGCGCGGCGCGCCGGCGCGAAAAAGGCAACGCTGGTACAGACCGCGCGCGACATCCCCTGGCACGAGATCGATTCTGACGGAAAGGGGGGTGCCATCGTTGGCCTGTCGGCCGGCGCCTCGGCGCCTGAAATCCTGGTCGAGGAGATCATCGCCGCCTTCCGCGAGCGCTTCGAAACGGCGATCGAACTGGCCGAGACGGCGAAGGAAACCGAAATCTTCCCGGTCATGCGCGCGCTGCGCGACGTGCCGCTCGAAAAGGCCGACATGGCCTTCCTGAACGGCCACTAGCCCATGGCCGTCTATACCGACATTCGCGACGACCAGCTCGAAGCCTGGCTCGATCGGTACGATCTGGGTGGCCTGCACGCCTTCAAGGGCATTGCCGAAGGTGTCGAAAATTCCAATTTCCTGCTGACCACGGACAATGGCAGTTTCATCCTGACGCTCTACGAAAAGCGCGTCGATCCGGCCGATCTGCCGTTTTTTCTGGGCCTGATGGAACATCTTGCGGCGCGTGGCATCAACTGTCCGCGCCCGGTGCGCATGCGTTCGGGCGCGTTCCTCGGCTCGCTTGCCGGCCGGCCGGCGGCGGTCGTCACCTATCTCGACGGCGTGTCGGTCAGAAGGCCGAGCCCCGCACATTGCCGCCAGGTCGGCGATGCGCTCGCCGCCATGCATCTGGCCGGTGAGGATTTCACACTCGCCCGCACCAATGCACTGTCCCTGCAGGGCTGGCGGCCGCTGTTCGAAAAATCCGGCACCCGAGCCGACGAGATCGAGATTGGGCTTGCCGATCTCATCACCGACGAACTCGACCATCTCGAGACCTGTTGGCCTTCGGGCCTGCCTGCCGGCGTCATCCATGCCGACCTGTTCCGCGACAATGTGTTTTTCCTGAAAGACGAGCTGTCCGGCATTTTCGACTTCTATTTCGCCTGCAATGACCTGTTCGCCTACGACGTTGCGATCTGCATGAATGCCTGGTGCTTCGAGCCGGACTGGTCGTTCAATGTCACCAAGGCACGCGCATTGCTCGAGGGCTACAGTGCACGCCGGCCGCTCAGTGCGGAAGAATTCAACGCCCTGCCGGTGCTGTGCCGCGGCTCGGCCCTGCGCTTCCTGCTGACACGTCTGTATGACTGGCTCAACGTGCCACCCGGCGCGCTGGTCACGCCGCACGACCCGCGCGAATATCTGGCCAAGCTGCGCTTTCACCAAGGTATCACTGACGCTGGAGCTTACGGCCTCGACCTTGCCGACAATTCGGTTTCTGGCGAGGCCGACTGAGCATGGCGGATCATCGCGTCGACATCTGGACCGATGGTGCCTGTTCGGGCAATCCAGGCCCCGGCGGCTGGGGTGTGCTGCTGCGTTACAACGGGCATGAAAAGGAATTGTGCGGCGGCGAGGCCGAGACGACCAACAACCGCATGGAATTGCGCGCGGCGATCGAGGCGCTGAATGCGCTGAAGAAGATCAGCCGCGATTACACCGTGCACCTGCACACCGATTCGCAATATGTGCGCGGCGGCGTCACCGGCTGGATACACAACTGGAAGAAGAATGGCTGGAAGACCTCGGCAAGGAAGCCGGTCAAGAACGATGATCTGTGGCGCGAGCTCGATGAAATCACCCAGCGGCATGAAGTCGAATGGCACTGGGTCAAGGGCCATGCCGGCCATGACGAGAACGAAAAGGCCGACGAACTAGCCCGCGCCGGCATGGCGCCCTTTTTGAAGAAAAACGCGTACTCCGAACGCTGAATAAACGGCTCTCAGAGCTGCTCCAGAATGCGTGCTACGCCGGAAATTTCGGTCGTACCCGGCTTTTCCTCGATGTTGAGCTGCTTGACCACGCCATCTTCGACGAT
Organism: Salaquimonas sp.; assembly: GCA_022340185.1. Classification (GTDB taxonomy): domain Bacteria; phylum Pseudomonadota; class Alphaproteobacteria; order Rhizobiales; family Rhizobiaceae; genus BOKV01. The sequence goes on from JAJDOK010000135.1 coordinate 30,142, forward strand.
CATCGAATAGCGCTGCGAGCGCATGCCCATGCCGGCGAGCGCCAGATCGTTTTCAAGCCCGATCGCCTTGGTGAACTCCGCGCTGCCGTCGGCGAGCGGCAGGATCTTGCCTTTGGCCTTGGCGGCCTCGGCCCAGGCGTTCATGACCCACATGTCATTCACCGCGATGACGACAATCTCGTCGACGCCCCTGGCCTTGATCGTGTCGTAGTGCTCGACGAATCCGGGCATGTGGTTGAGATGACAGGTCGGTGTGAACGCGCCGGGCACGGCGAACAGCACGACCTTCTTGCCGCCGAAGACCTGCTCGGTCGTCATCTCTATGGGACCGTCATCCGTCACAATCTTGAACTTGGCCTCAGGCAGTTTTTCGCCGACCGAAATCGTCATCTTTTCCGTCTCCACTGGGTAAATCGTTGAATAAGAAGGTGGAGGAACCGGGATTCCCGACACCTGTTTTGAAAAGACAGGTGACCGAATTTATAACGCCTCGCCCACCGATTTCGAGTGCCTCATCCTGTAAATCATATCTAATTCGATTGGCTAACCGGCGTCAGCCGCTGTTCGATGCCCTTGCCGTTGCTGGTGAGCGTGAAACGCAGTTCGGTCTGTTCTGGTTTCGCGTCTTTCGGCATGCGTGAAAGGTCCAGGCTGAATTCCACATTCGTGCCGTTGCGGGTCGCCACCCTGGCGGGCAGCAACTGCCACGCCGAAGGCCCTTCGACGAAGAGCTCGGCCTTGCCTGCCGTATCCGGCACCGTCGCGGTGATTTCCATTTTATCACCGTCGAGCTTCGACGTTTCGACGCGGAAATCTTCCGTCGGTTTGACCGGCAACTCCAGCTTGGCGTCGGCGATCGCCTGATCGGCTTCGGGGTCGGAGACCATGAGGTCGTGGATCGGGATTTCGAACTCGGCCGTTGCCGGAATGCAGATTTCCTCACAGACCCCGGCGAACATGTTGACATGGATTACGCCGCCCGGCGTCATGTCGGTGATCGTGCCGTCGAAGGCAAACAGGACGCGGCCGTGATAGCCGACGAATTCCGAATCTGGCAGCACGACATGCTCGGGCACGGGAAAGGCGATTTCGCCGGCGGCGAAATGCTTCGACCCGGAAAAATCGAATTGCGGCGGGATGCCCGATGCGCCAGGTTCGCGCCAATAAGTCTTCCAGCCATCGTCAAGCACGAACTCCACGACGCCCGAGACCGCATTGGTCGACGGATCGAGACTGGCGAGCAGTCTTGCCTTGCCCCCGCCAATTTCTTCCCATGATGTATTTGCCGCCTGCGCCGGCACGGCGATGCAAAGACCAGCACCGACAAGGGCGGCAAGCAGGGTTATCTTGATCGGATGGTGGAACATTCGCCGTTGTTAGACCTTTGCTTGCGGGACTTCGATGCCCTTAGCGCACAAATGGTTTCATATTTTGGTGAAGCTGCCGGGACAATCTGCCATTTGATATTAGGCTATCAGCCCTGTTGCCGGTCAAGTATGCTGCGTGTGAATGTGCCGCCAGTAGCGAATCGGACCATTCGAATGGACCGGCGAATACAGCTTGGGCAGACAAGGAAAGCATGAACGACAAGACCGACAGCCTTGAAGGCCAGTTCCTGATCGCCATGCCCAGCATGGGCGATCCGCGTTTCGAGCGCACCGTTATCTATCTATGCGCACATTCGCAGGAAGGCGCGATGGGTTTCGTCATCAATCAGGTCATGGAACGCCCGTCAATGCTCGATTTCATGCGTCAGCTTTCCATCATCAGCGAAGACGAGGAAGACGGCATTCCCGAGGAATTGCAGCACACACCGCTCCACACTGGCGGTCCCGTCGAGCCGGGCCGCGGCTTCGTGCTTCATTCGCCTGAATACCATCTGGAGACGACTGTGCGCGTCGATGATCAGGTTTCGCTGACGGCAACGCTCGAAATCCTGCGTGCCATCGCCACCGGGCGCGGACCGAAGCGCGTCATGCTGGCGCTGGGATATTCCGGCTGGGCCAGCGGCCAGCTCGAGGAGGAAATCGCCGCCAATGGCTGGCTGACCTCGCCGGCCGATGCCGCGATATTGTTCGATGCCGCCGACGAATCGAAATATGAGCGCGCCCTGCGCCGCCTTGGCATCGATCCAAGCTTTTTATCCGGTGAAGCCGGGCATGCATAACTGGTTTTCGTAAAGCCTCCGGCTTTACGCCCGTTCACGGGCTCTGTTTCGCTCACGCTGGTTCGGGCCTTGCCCTCACGGCTCCGCGGGGGCGTCGCAGGTGCGACGGTCGCTCTTCGCTCCTGCGCTCCGCGCTGTATCTGAAAAACTCACGGCCGTACACGGCTTTGCCGCTGGACCGCGTGAGTGCGACCTGCCAAGTGACCGGGATTGGCCGACAGGCTCTTCGCCTGCTGGGGAGTTCCCTCGAAATGCCTTTCCCGAGAGTGGCCGGACTACGCCCCCTCCGTGGCAGGGCAAGCTTCCGCGACCAGCCCAAGCGTCAGCCCGTGAATGGACGCCGGGACGGAGGTTCCGGCGGAAACTAATTATTGCCCCGCGAGGCGATATTCCTCGGCGACCAGATTGGCTGCTTCCTCGACGCTCTTTGCTTCACCGAACAGGAAGCCCTGACCGTATTCGCAGCCCATCTGGTACAGTTCGTTGGCGTCGGATTCGAATTCCAGCCCTTCGGCGATGACCTTCTGGCCCAACCCGTGCGCCATGGCGATGATCGAGCGGATGACAATCGAGCGCTCGCTTTTCTCGCGCGCCTGCACGAAGGATTTGTCGATCTTGATCGTGTCGAAGGGGAACCGCATTATATAGGCGAGGTTAGAGTAGCCGGTGCCAAAATCGTCCATCGACAGGCCGACCCCCAGCGACTTGATCTGGTTGAGCACCTGCGCGGAATTTTCCGGGTTCTCCATCACCAGACCCTCGGTCAGTTCGATGCGCACGCGCTCCGGCGGCAGGTTCGTCCGGGTCAGCACGTTGCGGATGTCGGCGACGATGTCGTGGCGCAGGATCTCGCGGCTTGAAATGTTGATGGATATGAAGATGTCCGGATCGCCGCTGCGCTCGATGATCTTCTTGAAATCGCGCGCCGCCGTGCTGATCACATGCCGCCCGATGTCATTGATCAGACCGGAGCGCTCCGCCATCGGCACGAAGTCGGATGGCGAGACCGTGCCGAGCTTGGGATGCTGCCAGCGCACCAGCGCTTCGAAACCGGCGATCGTGCGGTCGTCGAGATGGACAATCGGCTGGTAGAGGACGGAAATCTGGCCGCGTACGATGGCATCCTTCAGTTCCTCCAGTAGCACGGAGACCTCGTCCTTGCCGACGCGGAAGGCGGGCCGGAAGGGTTCGATACGGTTTCCGCCGAAACGCTTGGCATGCAGCATGGCGAGTTCGGCATCGCGCAGTACGTCATTGGCCGTGCGGTGATCGGTCGTCCATGTGGCAATGCCGATCGAGGCGGTCAGCTCGATTTCCTCGCCGGCGAACTGGACCGGCGCCTTCAGCGTCCGCCTCAGAAGATCGGCAAAGGCGGCGATCTTGTCGGGCGCGGTTTCGGAGACGAGCAGCACGGCAAACTGGTCGCCGCCAAGCCGGGCAAGGCAATCGCCCTCCTTCAGTAGACGGGAGAAACGGCGCGCCACGGTCAGCAGGATCGTGTCGCCCACGCCGAAGCCGAGCCGCGAATTCAGTTCGCGGAAATGGTCGATATTGATGTGGTAGATGGATGGGCGCGCGGTGGCGTTCTTGCGCGCCATCGTGATGACGGTCTCGAGACGGCTGACCAGCAATTGCCGGTTGTCCAGGCCGGTCAGATTGTCGTGCACGCTGTCATGCAGCAGCCTTTCCTCGGCATTTTTGGCGTCGGTGACGTCTGTGACGCTGCCGACGCAGCGGATCACCTCTCCGTCGACGCCGAGCAGCGGTCGGCTGCGCAGCGCGAACCAGTGATAATGGCCGCTGTCGCTGCGCATGCGGAAGGTCTGCGAGATACGGCCGCGCCGGTGTTCGACGATGGCATCAAGCGTGATGCGGAAGCGGTCGCGGTCATTGGGATGCAGCACGCTCATCCAGTTGCGCGCCGGTCCGTTGAGCGCCTTTTCGTTGAGGCCCAGGATCTGCGCGGCTTCCGGTCCGGTGTGGATAAAATCGCGCGCTACATCCCAGTCCCACACGATATAGCCCGAGCCGGTCAGCGCCAGGGCCTGGCGTTCGACATCGCTGACGAGACCTTCGGCGAGTGCGCCGCCGGCAAAGGCATGCTGCATCACGGTGAAGCCGAGCAGCATGACCAGCAGCACCAACCCGCCCGACAATGCCGGTTGGATGATGTCGTTGGACAATTGCCCGGTGATCGTCAGCCATGCGCCGAACAGCCAGGTAAGCATCAGGATCCAGGTCGGGATCAGCATCACGGCGCGGTCGTAGCGGTGCCACGACAGGTAGAGGATAAGACCGGCGCCGACCACCCCGGTCAGCGCGAACGATATCCGCGCGATGCCTGACGCAACATCGGGGAATGCAACCGATACGCCGATCAGCACGACCAGCAACAATAGCCACGCCATCGCAACGGTGGAAAAATGCGTGTGCCATCGATTGAGGTTCAGATAGGCGTACAGGAAGATAATGAGGGCAGCGGCGAGAAACACTTCCGTGCCAGCCCGCCAGACCGGCAAATTGGAGGTGGTGATCGAGATCACCCTGTCCCAGAAGCCGAAATCGACGCAGACATAGGCGAGCACGCCCCAGGCGAGCGCCGCCGTGGCGGGAAACACCGCCGTTCCCTTGACCACGAACAGGATGGTCAGGAACACGGCGAGCAGGCCGGAAATGCCGAGCACGATACCGCGGTAAAGCGTGTAGGAATTGACCGTGTCCTTGTAGGCTTCCGGATCCCACAGATAGAGACGTGGCAGGCGCGGCGAGCGCAGTTCGGCGACGAAGGTGACGACCACGCCAGGGTCGAGCGTTACCAGAAAGGAATCGGCCTCGCGGTCTTCGGCCGGTTCCAGAGAAAAGCCCTCGCTCGGCGTGATCGCCGAGACGCGCTTGGAATCCAGATCGGGCCAGAAGACTCCCGATCCGACCAGGCGGTAGTGCGGCGCCACGATCAGCCGGTCGATCTGCTCATTGGTGTTGTTGGCGAGCGCGAAAACGGCCCAGTTCGTGACCTTGTCGGGATTCTTGGCGCGCACCTCGACGCGGCGCACGATGCCGTCATGGTCGGGGGCGGTCGAAACCTTCACGCTTTCGGAGCGTTCGGTGTAGAGTTCGACCGCCGCGGTAAGGTCGATCGCCCTGTCGTCGCGCGACACGCTGACCGGCTCCAGCGCCATCGCGCTCGAGACATACCCGACCACTCCGCTGACCAGAAGAAAGCAAAGGAGCAGTGTCCGGAAGGGTATTTTCGGCGCCAGCGATCTCAGCGGCTCAGACCATTCGATTCAGGTTGAAAGTGAAAGGTTTAGAACACGAAAGCACATGTTTATCCAGCGGATTTGGCTGCAATACGATGATCTGCGAATGTCGGCGCAACGGTCATTTTCTGCGGCTTGCGGGTTTCCGCAGCGTCATTTTCGCCATGCAGATGCCGGGAGGAATTGTCCCGCCGGAGCGTTCTCCGGCGCTATTGCTAGGCAGCGCTAAGCGCCAATCTTGGCAGCATTCGGGCGCACCGAGCGCGTCAACGTTTCGAAATCCTGACGCAGCATCGCGAACAGGATATGGTCCTGGCGCCGCCCGTCAATCTCCAGATAGCCGCGCATGATCCCCTCCTGCCTGAAGCCGATGGCTTCCAGCAACCGGATCGAGCGCATATTGCCGGGAATGCAGCCGGCCTCGATGCGTTCCAGTCCCATTGCACCGAACATTTCGGGAAGCATCAGTTCGACCGCCTTGCGCATGTGGCCGCGCCCCGCATAGCGCTCGCCCATCCAGTAACCGAGCGAGCAGGTGCGCGCCGCGCCCATTCTGATGTTGGAAAGGCTCAGGCCTCCAAGCAGTTCGCCGCTGCCCTTGGCAAACAGGAAATAGGTGTAGGCGGTGTTTTCGGCCGCGTCGCGCCGGTAGCGCAGCAGGCGTCGTCTGAAGCCGGTGCGCGTCAGGTCGTCGGCTGGCCAGCGTGGTTCCCAGGGTTTGAGAAAACTGGTGCTTTCCTCACGCAACTGCCGCCAGGCCGGATAGTCGCCCGGCTCCGGCATTCGCACGAGCAGGCCGTCTCCCGCGACGGGACTTGGCGGATGGGCTGGCGCATTGAAAAGCCGCAGCCGCATCTTGGTGCCTATTCCGCCGCTGTCGCCGCGCTGTAGCCGAGCCGTTCGGCGACCGCCTCCTGGCGCATGATGCCGGAGAGCGGTCCGACGGCGGCCAGCGTCGGGTTGCACTGGTGGAAGGTGCGGTTGGCGAGGTCGCGCAGTCTTTCGGTAGAGATCGCCTCGAGGCGCTCGGTCAATTCCTCATTGGGGATAGGCCGGCCGAACAGCAGGATCTGGCGGGCGATCTGGCCAGCCCGCGAAGCCGGGCTTTCCATGCTCATCATCAGGCTCGAGCGGATTTGCGCACGAGCCCGGTCGACTTCCGCGTCGCTGATCGACTCGCCGGCGCGCTTCAATTCGTCGATGAGAACGGGCATCAGCTTGTCGAGGTCTTCCTCGCCCGTGGCCGCATGGAAGCCGAACATGCCAGTATCGGCGAAACCCCAGTGGAAGGCATAGATCGAATAGCACAGTCCGCGCTTTTCGCGCACTTCCTGGAACAGCCGCGAGGACATGCCGCCTCCAAGCACGGTGGCCAGCAATTGCGAGGCATAGAAGTCGCGCGCGTGATAGGCGCGGCCTTCGAAGCCGAGCAGCAATTGCGCTTCCTGGAATTCGCGCTGAACGATGGTCTCGCCGCCGCTGTAGAATGCCCGCTGCGGCGCGGCCGGAGCATTGCCCGCAAAATCCGAGAACAATTCGCTCGCCTGGCGCACCAGTTCCTCGTGGTCGATCGCGCCGGCGGCCGAAAGCACCATGTTGGAACCGCGGTAATGCGTCGCCAGATAGTCGCGCAGATCGTCGGCCTTGAAGCCGGAAACGGTTTCAGGCGTTCCCAGGATCGGGCGGCCGATCGGCTGACCGGCATAGGCGGCATCCTGGAACAGATCAAAGACGAGATCGTCAGGCGTGTCGTTGGCCGCGCCGATCTCCTGCAGAATGACATGTTGCTCGCGCCTGAGTTCTTCAGCATCGAAGGTCGAATGCGCCAATATGTCGTGAAGGATATCGACGGCCAGAGGCACGTCCTCCTTCAGCACCCTGGCGTAATAAGCGGTGGTCTCGACGCTGGTTGCCGCGTTCACCTCGCCGCCGACATTCTCGATCTCCTCGGCGATCCGCGCCGCCGAGCGCCCTGTCGTTCCCTTGAAGGCCATGTGTTCGAGCAGATGCGCGACGCCGTGCTGCTCCCGCCGCTCGTGGCGCGCCCCCGCCTTGACCCACACTCCCAATGCCGCACTTTCAAGATGCGGCATCTCCTCGCTCACCACGGTCAGACCGTTGTCGAGCTTCGATACCTGAACACGCATGAGACCATATTACAGAGGGATGACGGGTGAGTCATTCCCGTTTTCACGATGATGCGTTTTTCTGGCGTATTGGCTCAAGGTATTGTCGCGATATCGGTCGAACGGAATTCCTCGGCGGTTGAGAGAATGAGGACCCCAAGCGCCTTGGCGCATGCGTAATGGAAGCAGTCGGCCAGATTGAGCTTGTTCGAACCCTTGCGGTAGCGTTCCGCGGCATGAAGCGAATACTCGATCGCAAGCTGAGGTTCCGGCAGGTTGATAACAGCGACGCCTCTGTCGTCCAGAAAACGTGTCACCAGCCTTCCGGAGAGTTCGAGTGGTGTATCGAGCTTGCGCGAAAGCGCCATTGCCGCTTCCCAGACAGCGATAGGGGAGGTAACGGGTTCGGATTTCCGCCCGTCAAGCGCGGCGGTGCATCGGCCGGCCTCCTCCTCCTCGCTCAGGATGGCGACGATTGCGGCGGCATCGACAAACATCAGCTTTCCCCGCTGATCTCGTCGTAAAACGATCTCGGCAACGGCTTTCGCGCTTCTGGCGTCAAGGCTATGCCCAACTCCGCGCGTAGCCGCGCGGCAGTTTGCTGAGCGGTTTCGCTGGCGCGGCGTCGTTCGACTGCCTCGCGCATGGCGATGGCCACAGCCTCGGTCAGGCTGACACCTTCCATCTTGGCGAATTGCCGCGCCAGGCGGTCGACTTCCGGATTGGTAATGTTGATGGTCATGGTTCACCCGGTTTATGCTTTGTGCATGAAACTAATGTAGGCGATCTACATCAAAAAATCTACATTCATATCCTTGCCTCGACAAAGGCCTCAACCGCATCGAGATCGTTGGCAATCGTCTCATAGCGCTCCGTCCGCTCCATCAGATCGCCAAGCCATTCGGGCAATTGCGGGCGCACGCCACAGGCAGCTTCCACCGCGTCGGGGAATTTCGCCGGATGGGCGGTCGACAGAGTCACCATGGCCTCCCCGCCGCTCAGGCGGGAAGCGACATCGATCCCGATCGCGGTGTGCGGATCGATCAGATAGCCATTGTCGGCGAGCATGGCGGCGATCTGTGTCGCGCATTCGGCCTCGCTCGTGCTGGCAGCAGCGAAATCGCGTTTGATCGCCACGATCGCTTTCTCGGGCAGGGTGAAGGCGCCGGACTGGGAGAGTCCCGCCATCAGCCGCGAGACGGTGACAGCGTCGCGCCCGCAGGCTTCGAAAACCAGCCGCTCGAAATTGGACGATATCTGGATATCCATCGACGGTGAGGTGGTCGCCTTTACACCTGCCATTTCGTAACGCCCGGTGGCGAGCGTCCGCGCCAGGATGTCGTTCTCGTTGGTGGCGATGACCAGCCGCCTGATCGGCAGCCCCATGCGCTTGGCGGCATAGCCGGCGAAGATGTCGCCGAAATTGCCGGTCGGCACGGTGAACGAGATGTCGCGGTCCGGCGCGCCGAGGCTGGTCGCGGCGGTGAAGTAGTACACGATCTGCGCCATGATCCGCGCCCAATTGATCGAATTGACGCCCGAGAGATTCATCCGGTCACGGAAGGCATGGTCGTTGAACATCGCCTTGACCAGAGCCTGGCAGTCGTCGAATGTTCCCTCGACGGCGAGCGCATGGACATTGGCATCTGCGACGGTTGTCATCTGGCGCTGCTGCACCGGTGAAACCTTGCCGCGCGGAAACAGGATGAAGATGTCGGTGTTTTCGCGGCCCCTGAAGGCTTCAATCGCCGCGCCGCCCGTGTCGCCCGAGGTGGCACCGATGATGGTCGCCCTCTGCCCGCGCTCGGCCAGTACGTGATCCATCAGCCGCGCCAGCAATTGCATGGCCACATCCTTGAAGGCGAGCGTCGGCCCGTGGAAGAGTTCGAGTACCCAGTCGTTCGGCCCGGTCTGGATCAACGGCGTCACCGCCCGGTGGCGGAAGGTGGCATAGGTGTCGTCCACCATCCGCCCGAAATCGGCAGCGGAAATTTCGTCGTCGACAAAGGGGGCGAGCACGGCCTTTGCAACCTCACTGTAGGGCTTGCCGGCGAGCGTACGGATTTGCGTGGGTGAAAATTGCGGCCACTCTTCAGGCAGGTAGAGGCCGCCATCGCGCGCCAGCCCGGCCAGCAGGACGTCGCGGAAACCCATAACAGGGGCGCTGCCCCGGCTGCTGATATACTTCACCTTTGTTCGCCTGTCGGCGCCCCCTGTTGGCATATTGCCCTTGCGGGCGCGGTGTAGCCCGGTTTGTTTCCGATTTCCATCATCGGCGCGCAATTCAGCCCCATTCGCCTTCTATTTGCCCCTATTCGCAAAGCCGGCCGGCTCCTGCTATAGAGCCTCGGTTTTCGTTGGAAGTATCGAAGGTGTGAATGCAATGGGTAATCGGTTCGTGGCGTGGGGCCCGACCCGCAAATGGCCGCTATTGATGTTGGCACTGGCATTGGCGGCCTGCAATTCGACCGGCGGCAACAGTGTGGAGAACACACTCGACCCGCTGCAGGTGGCCGGCGACAAGCCGAAGGTCGACGAAGTCGACGATATCAGGGGTTACTGCCCCAAGATCGTCATGCGCGCCGGCACACAGACCCATGACGTCTATCCCGCCAAGATGAAGAAGGACGATCCGCAGAAGGAAAAGAAATTGCGGTTCCGCGCCACCATCACCGACGTGGTGCGCGAGTGCAATTACGAGGGCGATACCCTGAATATCAGGGTCGGCGTGGCCGGCCGGCTGATTTCCGGTCCGACCGGCGAGACCGGTGATTTCACCATGCCGATTCGCGTTGCCGTCACGCAGGGCGATTCCGTCCTCTATTCGAAATTGCAGGATTTCGCCGCCCAGATTCCCGCCGGCCAGGCGAATGCGACCTTCTCCTATATCGACAACGACATTTCCATTCCCAGGCCGCAGCATCAAAACATCATCATCTATGCCGGCTTCGACGAATTGCGGGTCGATCTGCCAAACGCCGTGCCGGCCAAGGATAGCCTGTCACGGGTCAACTGAAGTTTCGGCGCGGCCATTTTCACGGACGATGCTTGCATTTACCGGCGCAAAGCTGATGATCGCCACTCGGTCCTTCGGGATGGGGAGGCGTCACCTTGCGCACTTTCGATGAAATTCTTGAAATCGCCCGCGGCCGTCACGGCGAAGCCGCCACGCACGGCCGTCACGGCGAGGCGAAACCGAAGACGGCGGCCGAACTCGCCGCTATTCCCGACGACCGCTATCTCGCCATGGCGACCCGCTGCATCTTCCAGTCGGGCTTCAACTGGAAGGTGATCGACAACAAGTGGGACGGCTTCGAGGCCGCCTTCGAGGGCTTCGACCTCGGCCGCTGGGTCTTGTCGAACGATGACGACATCGCCGCGCTGCTGTCCGACAAGCGGATCGTCCGCAACGGCCAGAAGATCGTCTCGGTGCCGGCCAATGCCCGTTTCTTCGCTGACATGTCCGCCGAATATGGTGGTGTCGGCCGCTGGATCGGCGAGTGGCCCGTCACCGACCAGATAGGCCTGCTCGAGGTGCTGGCGACAAAGGGTTCGCGCCTTGGCGGAGCGACCGGACAATATTTCCTGCGTTTCATGGGCAAGGACAGCTTCATCCTGTCGAGGGATGTCACGGCCGCGCTGATCCGCGAGGGCATCATCGACAAGCCGGCGACCTCGAAAAAGGCACTGGCCGCCGTGCAGGCCGCCTTCAACCACTGGATGGAGGATTCGGGCCAGCCGGCGACCGCGATTTCCCAGACACTTGCCCGCTCCATCGACGGATAACGAGCAGGCTCAAGGAGATTTCCGTGCATCAAGAATGCCTGTTTTGCCGGATCGCCAGCGGTGAAGTGCCTGCCCACGTAGTCTGTCGCGATGACACGCTGGTAGCCTTCCTCGACGTCGGACCGATCCGGCCGGGCCATGTTCAGATCATTCCGCTGGCTCATTTTGAAACCTTCGACGATCTGCCGGCAGAACTCGCCAGCGCAATCCTGCATCTCGGTCAGCGGCTGGCGAAGGTGCTTAAGGAGGTCTATGGAGTCGACCGCGTGGGCTTCATGTTCACCGGCGGCGACATCTCGCACGCACACGCGCATCTGGTGCCATTGGTCGAGAAGACGGACATCACTTCCAGACGCTATATCGTCGAATCCGGTCTGACCTACCGAGCACTTCCCAATCCCGGTAGCGAGGTCTTGCGTGACATCGCAGCAATGCTGGCCCGAAGGCTTTCGGACTGAGTGCCATATCCCGCCCTGTGGGAAATTCGTCAAATAGCGAAACCCTTCTTTAACTCTGTTCGGTAACCATAAGCGCCAGTTCAAGTGTAGCGTGAGTGGTATGCCATGAGTGTTTTGAGTCTGGCAGAACTGGGCCGATCACAGGCCCCATTGACCCGTTCGGCAAATGCGCCCGCCTGGCGCGATTCCATCATCAAGGGCGACTGCGTTGCCGCGCTCGAGGCGCTGCCCGAACATTCCGTCGATGCCGTCTTCGCCGATCCGCCCTATAATCTCCAGCTCGACGGCGTGCTGACCCGTCCCGACCAATCGAAGGTCGATGCCGTCGACGACGACTGGGACAAGTTCTCCGATTTTGCCGCTTATGACGATTTCACCCGCGCCTGGCTGCTGGCCGCGCGCCGCGTGCTGAAGCCGAACGGCACGATCTGGGTGATCGGCTCCTATCACAACATCTTCCGCGTCGGCACGGTGTTGCAGGATCTGGGCTTCTGGGTGCTGAACGACATCATCTGGCGCAAGACCAACCCGATGCCGAATTTCCGCGGCCGGCGCTTCGCCAATGCCCATGAGACGCTGATCTGGGCCTCGCGTAGCCAGGACGCCAAGGGCTACACCTTCAATTACAATGCTATGAAGATGGCCAATGACGAGGTGCAGATGCGCTCCGACTGGCTGTTTCCGATCTGCACCGGCGCCGAGCGGCTGAAGGGCGAGGACGGTGCGAAGGTTCATCCGACACAGAAGCCGGAAGCCCTGTTGCATCGCATCCTGATGAGTTCCACCAAGCCCGGCGACATCGTGCTCGACCCCTTCTTCGGTTCCGGCACGACCGGCGCCGTCGCCAAGAAGCTCGGCCGTCATTTTGTCGGTGTCGAGCGCGAGCAGGCCTATATCGACGCCGCATCGAAACGCATCACCGAAGTCGAGCGTATCGACAAACCGGTGCTCGCTGTGACCACGGGCAAGCGCGCCGAGCCGCGCGTCGCTTTCGGTGCGCTGGTCGAGACGGGTCTCGTTGCCGCTGGCGCGGTCGTCACCGACGCCAAACAGCGCTGGCGCGCGACCGTCCGCCTCGACGGCTCGCTCGAGGGCGAGGGCCATACGGGTTCCATCCACAAGCTCGGCGCGATCGTCCAGGGTCTCGATGCCTGCAATGGCTGGACCTTCTGGCACATCGAGGGAAAGGACGGCCTGACCGCGATCGACGCGTTCAGGAAAACCTATCGCGAAGAGATCATGGCGGCGGGTGCCTGAACCACCCCGACGCCTGAGCCGCTCGTCTCCAGTCATGCGGCCGAACGTAGAGACGCCCGGGTCAAGGCCCGGGCGTTTTCGTTGCGGTTGTCACAGCTCAGGATTGTTCCACGAAGTGGGCAAAGGCCGCCACTGCGTTCCGGATGGCGTCGCGTTCTGGCGGCTGATCCAGGATTTCGCCTATTTCGGCGGGGCTCTTGCTGATCAGATGGCATTCAAAGCTGTCCAGGCAAATCCTGCACGACATGGTCTTGAGCACTTCGCACAATTGCTCGCGCACAAACGACCCGCGCGCCGAAGCATGGACCAGCATCACTGGCTTGTCCGGGATTTCGAAACGCGACACCAGCCAGTCGAGTGCGTTCTTGAGCGCTCCGGGTATGCCGTGCGCGTACTCCGGGGAGGCGATCAGCAGCCCGTCGCATTGGTCGACTTTGGTGGCGAAATCGACAACCGCTTGCGGCGTATCGGCTTCCAGGTCGGGATTGAACAGCGGCAACAGGCCGACATTCCCGCAAAGCTCGATCGCGATGCCTTCGTCTGCGTGGCGGATGAAGGCGTCAAGCAGCGCTGTATTCGTGGAATTTAACCTGAGACTGCCCGAGATCGCCAGAAACCGCATGGCCCCGATCTAGACCGATTCGGCAACGCTTCCGAACGTCATCGTTTGCCTATGAAAATCTATGGCATCTATCACACCACCACGCCCATCTTCGCCAAGTCGTTGGCGAGCGTGGCCGCATCCTTGAAATGCACCGCCTGCCAGCCGGCCTCCTTCGCGCCATCGACATTCTTCTCGCTGTCGTCGATGAACAGCGTCGCCGGAGCGTCGAGGCCGTAGGCCGAAACATGGTGGTCGTAGATCTCGCGCTGCGGCTTCAACAGGCGCACATCGGCCGAGACGGTCACGCCGCGCGGCTTCTTGAGGAAATCGAAGCGCTCGCGCGCCTCTGTAAAGGTGTCGGAGGCGAAATTGGTCAGCATGGTGACGTCGTGGCCGGCCTCGATCAGCCCTTCCATGATCTCGACCACATCCTCGAAGGCATGCGGCACCATTTCGTGCCAGCGCCCGCGAAAGGCGCGGATATTCTCCTCGTGCTCGGGATGGTCCGCGATCAGCAGCGCCTCGGCCTCGTCCCAGCCTCGTCCCCGGTCCTGCTCGACATTCCATTCAGGCGTGCAGACATTGCCGAGGAACCAGTGCCGCTTCGCCGCTTCGGGGATCAGCCGCATATAGGGCAGTTCCGGATCGTAGCGCAGCAGCACATTGCCGATATCGAAGACGATGTGGCGGATTTCGCTCATGGGATAGCGAGTTCTCAGGAAGTTCCATTCTGGGCGCGCGTGGAGTGATTAAGCCTTTTTGGTGGCGCCTGGCATAGCCTTTTCGATTGCCTTTTTCATGACGCTGGGCAGCGCCTCGCCGGGGAGTTCTTCAGGGCCTGACCACCAGCCGTCAACTGCCGGGCGTGCCAAGACACGGCAATGCCAGACGGTCAGATCAAGTGTGAAATGGGTGAAGATATGGTGCACCGTCCCTGCTTGGCGCCAATCGGCTGGAAAGGGGCCTGCCTCCGTCCCGGTCTCGCCGTCTCGCGAAGCGGTCCAGTTGCTGGTCGGCACCTCGCTCATGCCGGCGAGCAGGCCCGTCTCGCCACGCTGGCGCAGCAGCACCGCGCCATCCGCGTCGACGGCCACGAAAGCCGCACCGTGCCTGAGCGGCTTTTCCTTCTTTTCTTCGCGCACAGGATATGTCCCTGTCTCGCCTTTTGCAATTGCCGCGCAATCCTGCGACAGCGGGCATAGCAGGCAGGACGGATTTTTGGGCGTACAGATCGTCGCGCCGAGATCCATCATCGCTTGCGCAAAATCGCCCTGCCGTTCGCCCGCCCCTCCGTTTTCCGACAACATTGCCTCGACATGAGCATGGATCAGCGGCTTGGCGAGGCGGGGCGGCTTTTCAATCGCATGCAGCCGGCAGATGACGCGCTCCACATTGCCGTCGACCACCGCCACTGCCTCATCAAAGGCGATCGCCGCAATCGCGGCCGCCGTATAGTCACCGATGCCCGGCAGGTCGCGCAGGGCCGCCGCATGATCGGGAAAGCGCCCGTCATGCTCGTGCCAGACCACTTCGGCGCAGCGCTTTAGATTGCGCGCCCGGCGGTAATAGCCAAGCCCCGCCCAGGCCTTGAGCACATCCTCCTCCGGCGCCAGTGCCAGATCGCGCACGCTCGGCCAGCGAGCGAGGAAAGCGTGGAAATAGTCGTGTACACTGGTAACCTGCGTCTGCTGCAGCATGACTTCCGACAACCATACATGGTAAGGGTCGGGACACTGGCCCTGCTGGCGCGCCTTGGGGCCGACACGCCAGGGCAGTACGCGTGCATGTCGGTCGTACCAGTCGAGCAGTCGTCCCGCGCGATTCGTGCGGTCGTGTTGCTGTGAGCTGGAGTGCGGGGCTGAAACCATGACGCGATAGGGGCGTCTCGCGATGACGGAATCAAGGGTTTTTGGCCGATGACCACAGAAGATGGCGCGCCAGGCAGACGAAAAGGCGGTGCCCGTCCGGTGGCGGACTTCGCCGGCAAGGTGCTCGAACCGGTCATTGCGCGCCGCGCCGGCATGAATCTTGACCTGCTCGCGGCCTGGCCGGACATTGTCGGCCCACCCCATGGCGACTACACGAAGCCGGAGAAGATCAACTGGCCGAGACGCGCAAGCGATGACGATCCGTTCGAGCCGGGCACGCTTGTCGTCGCCTGCGATGGCGCCCGCGCCGTGCTGTTCCAGCACGAAACTGACCAATGCGTCGAGCGGGTCAATTCCTTTTTCGGCTTCCGTGCGATTGCGCGCATCCGCATCGTCCAGAAGCCGGTCACGCGCCTTGCGGCCCCCTCGCGCCGGCAATTGCCCGAACCGGGGCCGCAGGCGCGGGCGCGGCTCGATGCGATTGTTGCTGCAATCGAGGATGAGGAATTGCGAAAGCGCCTCGAAAAGCTGGGTCGGGGGGTTTTTGGCGCTTCGCATTCATGACATTCATGCCGGGTTCAGCTTGCCGCCTTTATCTGCTTCTAACGATGAGTTGATTCGCTCGCGTCAAAGCAGGGCTGAAACCCGGCAATTTCTGCGCTATGACGCTGTTCGAAGGAATATGATTGCCTGATTCGCCTCTCCGGCGCGTCGGCAGCCGTTTGAAAGTAGGGAGTGGAGCAAAGATGGGGATCGATCGACGCCAGGTACTGATGGGCACGCTGGGTGCATTCGCCCTGTTGGCGGGCACTTTGTCGCCCACCTTTGTCGCGCCGGCCTATGCCGTGACGGTGGACGAACTGATGGCGCCCCAGGCGCTGCCCGACATGACGGAAGGATCCGAAGATGCGCCGGTCACCATCATCGAATATGCTTCGATGACGTGCCCGCACTGCGCCCGTGTCGCCGTCGATACGATGCCGGAAATCAAGAAAAAGTACATCGACACCGGCAAGGTGCGGTTGATCTTCCGCGAATTCCCCTTCGATCCGCGTGCCGCGGCCGCCGCAATGCTGGCCCGTTGCGCGCCGAAGGAGCAGTTTTTCCCGCTTGTCGACGTGCTGTTCAAGCAGCAGCGCGAATGGGCGGCTGCGCAAGACCCCAGGCCGCCGCTTCTTCAGATCGCCAAGCTGGCCGGTTTTACACAGGAGTCGTTCGAGGCTTGCTTGAAAAACCAGCAGGTGCTGGACAATGTGATGGCCGTCAGGGACAAGGCGGCGAATGATTACGGGGTCGATTCGACTCCAACCTTCTTCATCAATGGCGAGAAACATGCCGGTGAAATGTCTCCCGAGGAGATGTCGAAGCTCATCGACAAATTCCTTTGATGGCCACGGCCTCGGTCGGTTGAACGCACGCGCGGTTTCGCGCGCCGCGCAACTTGCCATCGTCGGCCCAACGCCTTTGAGAGAGCCGGCGCCTTTGAGAGGGGAGGTGCCGCGGTGAAATTCACCAAGCTGCGCCTTCTCGGCTTCAAATCCTTCGTCGAACCGGTCGAATTCCTGATCGAGGACGGTCTGACCGGCGTCGTCGGCCCCAATGGCTGCGGCAAGTCCAACCTTGTCGAGGCGCTGCGCTGGGTGATGGGGGAGAACTCCTACAAGAACATGCGCGCGTCCGGCATGGACGACGTCATCTTTTCCGGTTCCGGCAACCGCCCCTCGCGCAACACTGCCGAGGTTGCGCTGTTCCTCGACAACGCTTCGCGCGATGCGCCCGCCGCCTTCAACGATGCCGAGGAATTGCAGGTCTCGCGCCGCATCGAGCGCGAGGCGGGATCGCTGTACCGCATCAATGGCCGCGAGGTGCGTGCCAAGGACGTGCAGCTTCTTTTTGCCGACGCCTCGACCGGCGCGCGTTCGCCGTCCATGGTCGGTCAGGGACGCATCGGCGAACTGATCTCGGCCAAGCCCCAGGCCCGCCGCGCGCTGCTCGAAGAGGCCGCAGGCATTTCCGGACTGCATTCGCGCCGCCACGAGGCGGAACTGCGCCTGCGCGCCGCCGAACAGAACCTCGAGCGCCTGGAAGACGTGCTGGCGGAAATGGAAAGCCAGCTCGACAGCCTGAAACGCCAGGCCCGGCAGGCCAACCGCTACCGCGTGATTTCCGCCGATATCCGCAAGGCCGAGGCGTTGCTGCTGCATCTCAAATGGTCCGCAGCCAAGGCGGCAGAGGCGGAAGCCGATTCCGCGCTGGCGCAGGTGACCGCCGCGGTCGGCGAAAAGGCGGAAGCCCAGGCCAACGCGGCGAAGGAACAGGCGATCATCGCCACCAGATTGCCAGGCTTGCGTGATGCCGAGGCGAAAGCCGCCGCCGCGCTGCAGCGCCTCACCATCGCGCGCGGTCAGATCGAGGAGGAGGCAAGGCGTGCCGAGGCGCGCAAGGGCGAACTGGAACGCCGCCGCTCCGACCTTGAAGCCGATATCGCCCGCGAACAGCAGCTTGCCACCGACAACGAGGCGGCGCTCGAACGCCTGACCGCCGAGGAATCCGAGCTGAAAGCCGCCGCCGCCGGCATCGCCGAGCGCGAGGCTGAGATCAGGGCCCGCCTCGGTGAGGCCAATGCGAAGCTCGAGCAGAGCGAGGCGAAGTTTTCCGAAGCCACGTCGTCCACCGCCGAACAGCGCGCCCGCAAGTCGGGGCTGGAGCGTTCCATCCGCGAGGCTGAGGAGCGTGGTGGTCGGCTAGTCGCACAGGCTGAACGTATCGAGGGTGAACTCGCCGAGATTGCGCAAAAGATCGGTGCGCTCGACGAATCGGCCGCCCGCCGCGCCCGCGTCGAACGCCTCGAAGGCGAGGTGACCGACGCCGAGGCTGTTACGATCGACGCCGAGGAAGCCGCCGAAACGGCGAGGGCGCGCGAACAGGAATTGCGCACGCCGCTCAATGAGGCGCAGGCTGAACTCAATCGCGTCGAGACCGAGACGCGTACGCTCAACGCCATCCTCAACCAGGGCGGCCAGGACCTCTTTCCCGCGATCGTCGAAAAGGTCGCGGTCGAGCCGGGTTTCGAGGCCGCGATCGGCGCGGCGCTGGGCGAAGACCTCGATGTGTCGACCGATGCTTCCGCGCCGGCGCACTGGTCGCTGATTTCGCCCGACGGAGACGACCCGGCACTGCCGCAGGGCGCGCGCCCGCTAACCGAGGTGGTCAAGGCGCCTGCCGAACTCTCCCGCCGTCTGGCGCAGATCGGCATCGTCTCCCGCTCCGACGGTGCGAAGCTTGCCGCGAGCCTCAAACCCGGCCAGCGCCTGGTGACGCAGGAAGGCGATCTGTGGCGCTGGGACGGCTATGTTGCCGGTGCCGAGGCGCCGACCGCTGCAGCCCAGCGCCTGGCGCAGAAGAACCGCCTCGCCGAACTCGACGCCGAGGCCGTCGCCGCGACGAAGACGCTGCGCGCCGCCGAGGCGGCATTCGACGAGGCGCGCAAGGCGACCACCGCATCTGAAGAGGCCGGACGCGCGACGCGCGAGGCCTGGCGCGGATTGCAGAAGGATCTGGCCACAGCCCGCGAGGAACTGGCCGCCGCCGAGCGCGCCGTGGGCCAGTTCGTCAGCCGCCGCGATGCGCTAGCCGAGCAGCGTGGCCGCGTCAACGCCGACATAGAGGAGAACGCCACTGCGCTTGCAGAGGCGAAGAACCAGTTCGAGGCACTGCCCGATATCGGCGAACTGGAAGCCGCCCTTGAGGAATTGCGTCAGGCGCTTGCCGCCGACCGCGCCGAAGCCTCCGCCGCCCGCGCCGAAGCTGACGGGCTCGCCCGCGAGGCGGAAGCGCGCGAAAGGCGACTGAAGGCGATAGAAAGCGAAATGACCGGCTGGCGCGAACGTGGCGCCAATGCCGGCGCGCAGATCGCCACGCTGAAGCAACGCCTCGACGAATGCGGCAAGGAACTCGGGGCCATCGCCGAATTGCCGGACGAGATCGAGACGCGCCGCCGTGCGCTGGCGAACGAGATCGACACCGCCGAGGGCGCGCGTTCGGCGGCCGCCGATACACTCTCTTCGGCCGAGAACGAACTGGCCGAGGCCGATACGCGTGCCCGCGAAACGCTGGCCGCGCTATCCGAAACGCGCGAGGGACGCGCCCGCGCCGAGGAACGGCTGACGGCCGCGCGCGAGCGCCGCGCCGAGGTCGAGGTCCGCATCCGCGAGGAACTCGATTGCCACCCGGCCGATGCGCTTGAACGCGCCGAAATGGACGCCGACGCCGAACTGCCGGAGGCCGTTTCAGTCGAAAACCGGCTGGAAAAGCTGAAGGCCGAGCGCGAGCGCCTTGGCGCCGTCAATCTGCGCGCTGAAGCCGAGGCCACCGAGATCACCGAGCGCCGCGACGCGCTCATTGCCGAGCGCGACGATCTGATCGAGGCGATCGGGCGCCTGCGCACCGGCATCCAGAGCCTCAACCGCGAGGGCCGCGAACGCCTGCTCACCGCCTTCGACGAGGTCAACACCCAGTTCCAGCGCCTGTTCACCCATCTGTTTGGCGGCGGCACGGCCGAGCTGCAATTGGTCGAATCCGACGATCCGCTCGAGGCCGGGCTCGAAATCCTTGCCCGCCCGCCGGGCAAGAAACCGCAGACCATGACGCTGCTGTCGGGCGGCGAACAGGCGCTCACCGCCATGGCGCTGATTTTCGCCGTCTTCCTCACCAACCCTGCGCCGATCTGCGTGCTCGACGAGGTCGACGCGCCGCTCGATGACCATAATGTCGAGCGCTTCTGCAATCTGATGGACGAGATGGCGGCGAGCACCGACACACGCTTCGTCATCATCACCCACAACCCGATCACCATGGCGCGCATGAACCGCCTGTTCGGCGTCACCATGGCCGAGCGCGGTGTCTCCCAACTGGTCTCCGTCGACCTGGAGGAAGCCGAGAAGCTGCGCGAAGCGGGGTAGGCTCCCGGGCGCAGCGCTGGGTGTTTCGGATTGTCGTCTTCAGGCTGAAATGCGTCGCCTGAAACAGCCCAGCAGGACAAAGCCCGATCCCAGTAACCAGAGACCGGCGGGGAGCGGTACTTCCGAAAGCTGGAACACCGCGTAATTGCTGAGCACACCATCTCTGTCGAAGCTGAGCGGTTGTTCGGCCCACGTCCCGTCCGAATTCAGGTCATACTGGCTTAGCCAGACATTTACGTTATCGGTCAGCTCTTCATACGGGATGGCGTATGAATTCCACCCGCCGCCGACGGTGATGGCTCCGGCGGCATCCAGCACGTCGCCGAGCGAGTACGCCAGTGACAGCGCCTGATCATATGACCCGAGAAAGATGAAATCGTTCGTTTGCTTGATCGAGTTGTAGGTTCCGTTGATGAAAAATACGTCATACAGAACCCCGTTCACATCCAGGTCCTTGACGGAGACCGCGTCGGTTCCGTTCAGTTGAACGACAGCGGCATGTACCGTGGACGACATGAAAAGTGCCAATAGCATGGCTGCAGAAAAAAAACTGGCGATCCGGTATCTCATGGTAGCTACGCCTCGCTGTTTGCTCATTTCCAGGGTGGCGGAATGTACGTCGGCACTTTCAGTCGAATTTTTGCGCAGTTCCGGACCGGACAAAATGGGCAATGTTTGCCAGAATACTTCCTGTTTCGGCACGATTTACCGACAAACGGCGCGACGCACCGCTGTCCAACCCGATCGGGAATCTGAACCGTGACCACGCTCTACATCGATGCCGACGCCTGTCCGGTCAAAGACGAGGCCGAGCGCGTGGCGACAAGGCTGGATATCCCGATGGTGCTGGTGTGCAATGGCGGGCTGCGGCCTTCGCGCAATCCGCTCGTGACGCTGCGCGTCGTCGCCGAGGGGCCGGACGTCGCCGACCAGTGGATCGCCGACAATTGCGGCCCCGGCGATGTCGTGGTCACCGCCGATATCCCGCTGGCCGACCGCTGCGTGAAGGCCGGCGCGCATGTGGTCCGGCATGACGGGCAGGTGCTCAACGCCGCCAATATCGGCGAGCGGTTGGCGACCCGCGACCTGATGAAGGATATCCGCGCCGCCAACCCGTTCCACCAGGGCGGCGGCCCGACCTTCTCGAAGGCCGACCGCTCGCGCTTCCTCCAGTCGCTCGACCGCGTGGCGCGGCTGGCGATGAAGGGCGGGTGAGGGGTAAGGCAGAGCTTCATCATGGCCACCGCAAGCCGATGTGATCATCTACCCTCCCATCCTGCGCCACAGCATCTGCCCAGCGAGGAGCAGCAGGGCGATGAGGCCGGCGACGGAATTGAGCGGCGTCAGCATCTGCATCAGCGTTCCCTCGTTCGCCGGAACCAGCGAGGCGGTCAGGCCTTCGCTCATGTGATAGACAAGCTGAGCAAGCGGGTCGGCGAAAAACCAGGCGGCAGCGAGGCCCGCCAGCCCTAGCACGATCCACCGCGCGCGGCTGGCGCGCCGCTGCCTCTCGATGGCGGCCATCACGAGCCCGGCAAAGGCATCGTCGAAACCGTCGTTGGCGAGGTCCTCTTCGGCATTGGCAAACAGGATTTGCAGTCCGGGATCGAGTTCATCGTTCATCGGTTTGCTCCGGGTGCATGGCATAGTCCGCAAGAAGCTGGCGCAGCCGCGCCGCCCCCCGCCGCACATGCGATTTGACCGTGCCGAGCGGCATGCCGGCGGCTTCGGCGATTTCGCCGTGGCTCATGCCCTCGTGATAGGCAAGCACGACCGCAAGTCGCACCATCGCTGGAAGCTGTGCCAGTGCGCTGTCCAGATCCATGGCGAGTTCCACAGCGGGTTTCGATGCATGTTCCGGCACGTCCTGGGCGAGGTCATCAAGCTCGCTGGCGTCCTTCAGCGCATCGTTGCGGCGCAAATGCCCAAGCCAGGTGTTGACTGCGAGCTTTCTCAGCCAGCCGTTGAACCGCTCTGGCCGCTTGAGCTGGCCGATACCGCGCCAGGCCTTGAGGAAGGCTTCCTGTGCCAGGTCGTCGGCGAGCGCCGCGTCACCACAGGCACGCCGCATCAGATTGCGCAGCCATGACTGGCGACGCCGCACCAGTTCAGCGAAGGCATCGCGGTCACCAGTCGCCGCCAGCGCCGCGATCAGCGTTTCGGCGTCGCCCCATGCCTTCCGGTGGAGTTCCGGCGCTTCACCGGGCGCGCCGCCGCGCCATCCGTGGATTGCGATCGCCGAGGGGATATGCTTCAGCGTTCTGGCGCCGAGCGGGGCGAACTCGGCTCCAAATGTGCCGTCGATGCTGCGTCGAGCCGAATCCGACAGGATAATGCCGCCGGGTTGTGCGATCTGTTGCAGCCTTGCGGAGATGTTGACGCCGTCGCCATAGATGTCGTCGTCCTCGTGCACGATGTCGCCGACATGGATGCCCATGCGCAGTTTTATGAGTTCGCGGCCACCGATTTTCTTCTGAATGTCGATGCCGCATCCGACTGCCTCGGCCGCGCTCGAAAACTCGATCAGCCACCCGTCGCCCATGCTCTTGACGATCCGTCCGTGATGGACCTCGACGCTTGGTGCGAGGATGTCGCGGCGCAGCAATCGCAATTCGTCCAGCATGCGCGCTTCGTCTTGCGCGGCATGCGTCGAATAGTCGGCGATGTCGGCGGCGAGAATGGCCGCGAGCCTTCTGTTCGGGGCGGTCATGGTGCGAGCCTAGTTCTTTAACACCGCAAGGTCCAAGCCGATGGCTCGAACAACGTGGCGGTAATGCAAGGACTATTCGGCATCCTCGCGCTCATAGGAGCGCCGGATCACTCCCGAGGCAGCGATGAGACCGATACCGACGCAACCGACAAGCAGGGCTACCCCGATGAGCGGCCAAAAGGCTTCCGCCGCCACGAAACTCAGGAACCAGCCGAGAATGGCGAGCCCCGGTGCGGCAAACAGCGTGATCAGTCCACCTGCCATCAAGTCTCGGTCTATGCGCTCGGTGCGTTGCGACAGGATTTTCTGCGCAAGCGCCGGATCGATCTGCTGGCCGCTATCGATCATGTGTCGCAATGTTTCGTGCTGGGCTTCGCGCTTGCGGATATTGCCCCATATGCCGGCGACCGCGACGACGGCGACGAAAGCCCAGAAGGCTGCTGCGGCAAGTCCTGCGCCGATACCAATAGTGTTCATGTCATGCTCCTGTGTCTGGATTGGTGTTCGCCCATGTAGACGCGTCCGGATGCCGGTTTGGATGCAGGCAAATTTTCTTTGTTCACGCTTGTTTGATCGCCACCGCCGCATTGGGGCCTCGCCGGCGGTGATCGTCGCCCTAATGTCTTGATGATGCGCGAAACGGAGGAAGAGGCATGCAGGACAGATGGACACGCCGCGGTGCGGTGAAACTCGGTCTTGGAGGTATGGCTCTGGCGACGCTCGGTTCGACAGTGATCGTGCCATTCGAGGTGCGTGCGAAAATGATGGGCGACGAATACGAGACCGACAACGGCAAGATCACCATTCACCCGGTCCAGCACGCCTCCTTCGTGATGACCGTGCCCGCCCCTGGCTCGAACGATGGCGGCGAATTGGTGATCTACAACGATCCCGTCGGCGGCGCGGCGCTCTATGCCGATTATCCCCGGCCCGATCTCATCCTGATCACGCATGAGCATGGCGACCATTTCAATGTCGAAACGCTGCAGGCGCTCGCCGGCGACGACACGAAACTGCTCACCAACCCTTCCGTATTCGACAAATTGCCCGATGGGCTGAAGGAGAAGGCAACACAGATCGCCAATGGCGGGAGCACCACTTTTCGCGGGATCGCAATCGACGCCATCCCCGCCTACAACACCACGGCGGACCGGCTGAAATTCCACCCGAAGGGCCGCGACAACGGCTATATCCTGGCCATCGACGGCAAGCGCGTCTATATCGCCGGCGATACCGAGGACATTCCCGAGATGCGCGCGCTGAAGGACATTTTCGTCGCCTTCGTGCCGATGAACCTGCCCTATACGATGGACATCGACCAGGCTGCTTCCGCCGTCAATGCGTTCAAGCCCGCCTTCGTCTACCCCTACCATTACAAGGGCAGCGACATCGACGCCTTCGCGACGAGAGTGGACGGCGGCACGAAGGTGGTGAAGGGACAATGGTACGGCTGACATTCTCGAGGCAACACCTTCGAGAGGAAGAAGGCCGGGCGCGAACAGGGAAAACGATTGGCGCCCGGCCTTTTCGTGCGCTCCGCTGCCTGATTGGCCGGCCCATGGCCTCGTGCTAACCTGGCTTGCATGGGGCCTTTCGCAAGCAGGATCGGGCGATGGACTATTTCGATATCGACGTCTTTTCGCGGCCCGTCACCGCTGCCAATGCAGATGCGCAGCTCTGGTTCGATCGCGGCCTGACCTGGTGCTACGGCTATTCCCACGAGGAGGCGATCGCCTGTTTCAGGCGCGCGATCGAAGCCGATCCCGATTGCGCCATGGCGCATTGGGGCGTCGCCTATGCGAGCGGTCCCAACTACAATTTTCCGTGGGTGCGGATGGATGAGGCGACCAAGGCGACCTATCTCGGCGCCGCCTTCGA
Source organism: Salaquimonas sp. (assembly GCA_022340185.1). Lineage (GTDB taxonomy): Bacteria > Pseudomonadota > Alphaproteobacteria > Rhizobiales > Rhizobiaceae > BOKV01. The sequence continues at coordinate 55,217 of JAJDOK010000135.1, forward strand.
TGCCATGCAGGCAGCCCTTGCGCTGGCTGACCGGGTCACGCCGGTCGAGTGTGCCCTGATCAAGGCGTTGCCCGCGCGCTATCCGCAGCGCGAACCGATCGAGGATCAGTCGGTCTGGGACGACGCCTTCGCCGATGCGATGCGCGAAGTCTGGCGCGACTTCCACGCCGACCTCGAAGTCACATCGATCTTCGCCGAAGCGATTCTGAACCGCACGCCGTGGCAGATGTGGGATCTCAAAACGGGGGGTGTCGCGGCGGGTGCGGGCACCGAGGAAGCGCGTCACGTGCTGGAAGAAGCGCTCAATGCCTTTCCTGCCGCGTGGGATCATCCCGGCATCCTGCATCTCTATGTGCATCTGATGGAGATGTCGCCTTTTCCCGAAAAGGCGCTGAAGGCAGGCGACAGGCTGCGTGAGCTGGTGCCCGATGCCGGCCATCTCATCCACATGCCGACCCACATCGACATTCTGTGCGGCCACTATCACGACGTGCTGCTGTGGAACGAGAAGGCTATTGAAGCCGACCGCAAATATGTCGAGCGGGTGGGTGCGATGAACTTCTATGCCGGCTACCGCCTGCACAATTACCACTTCGCCATCTACGGCGCGCTGTTCCTTGGCCAATACGCGCCGGCGCTCGCCGCCGCCGAAGAGATGGTGGCGGTGACGCCGGAGGAATTGCTGCGGGTGGAGACACCCCCGATGGCCGACTTCCTCGAGAGCTATCTGTCGATGAAGCCGCATGTGTTGATCCGCTTCGGCAAATGGCGCGAACTCATCGCCGAGCCGTTGCCGGAGGATTGCGAACTCTATTGCAACATGGTTGCCACCCTGCATTACGCCAAGGGCGTGGCCCACGCAGCACTTGGCGAGGTGGAGGACGCTGAACGCGAGCGCGAACTTTTCCTCGCCGCCAAGGCGAAGGTTCCGCAGACGCGGCTCCTTCACAACAACAAGTGCACCGATCTGCTCGAAATCGCCGACGCCATGCAATTGGGCGAGATCGAATACAGGAAGGGTAATTACGACGAGGCCTTCGCCCATTTGCGTCGTTCCGTCGCGATTGACGACAATCTGCCCTATGACGAACCGTGGGGCTGGATGCAGCCGACCCGCCACGCGCTCGGCGCGCTGACACTCGAGCAGGGGCGCATCGAGGAGGCGGAGGCTGTCTATCGCGAGGATCTGGGTCTTGGTGGGGAATTGAGCCGCGCCACCATCCATCCCGACAATGTCTGGAGCCTGCGCGGCCTCCATCAGTGTCTAGAAAAGCGCGGCGCGGCCGACACCGCCGAGGCGCGGCTGATCAGGCAGCGCCTCGATCTGGCGGCGGCCCGTGCCGACACGCCGGTCAAGGCATCATGTTTTTGCGCCCAGGCAGCGATGAAGGCTGCCGCCGAATAGCCGGTTTGGTAATCTCGCGGCTCCTGCGGCATTCCTGCTATTGCGCTGCACAAACTGGGACGTTATGCCAATGCTGGAGTTTCGAGGAGGCGGGAAGACATGGCTGACACGAACCAGGCCAAATGGGTCTACACTTTCGGTGACGGCAAGGCGGAGGGGAATGCCTCGATGCGCAATCTCCTCGGCGGCAAGGGAGCCAATCTGGCCGAGATGTGCGCACTCGGCTTGCCCGTGCCACCCGGTTTCACCGTCACCACCGATGCCTGCAACTGGTACTATGCCAACGGGCGCAACTTCCCTGACGGCATGAAGGGACAGGTCGAGACCGCGCTCGACCATGTCGCGAAGCTGATGGGCCGCGAGTTTGGCTCGCCAACCCATCCCCTGCTCGTATCTGTGCGTTCGGGCGCCCGTGCCTCGATGCCGGGCATGATGGACACGGTCCTCAATCTCGGTCTCAACGATGAGACGGTGACAGCGCTTGCCGGCGAAGCCGGTGATGAACGCTTTGCCTATGACAGCTATCGCCGCTTCATACAGATGTATGGCGATGTCGTCATGGGTGTCGACCATGAAATGTTCGAGGAGATCCTCGACGAGGCCAAGGCCGAAGGCGGCCACGAGCAGGACACCGACATCACCGCCGACGAGTGGAAGAAGGTCATCGAGTCCTACAAGGAACTCATTCGGCGCGAGTGCAATGAAAGCTTTCCGCAGGCACCCATCGAACAGGCCTGGGGCGCGATCGGCGCGGTCTTTTCTTCCTGGATGAACCAGCGCGCGATCACCTATCGCCGTTTGCACAATCTGCCCGAGGAATGGGGCACGGCGGTCAATATCCAGGCCATGGTCTTTGGCAATATGGGCGAATCCTCGGCCACGGGAGTCGCCTTCACCCGCAATCCCTCGACGGGTGAAAATGCGCTCTATGGCGAGTTTCTCGTCAATGCGCAGGGCGAGGATGTCGTCGCAGGCATCCGTACGCCGCAGGCGATAACCGAGGCCGGGCGCGTGGCAGCCGGTTCCGACCGGCCGTCGCTGGAAAAGCTGATGCCGGAGGCCTTCGAAGCGTTCCAGCAATTCTGCGATCGCCTCGAGCAGCACTACCGCGACGTCCAGGACATGGAGTTCACCATTGAACGCGGCAAATTGTGGATGCTGCAGACCCGCACCGGCAAGCGCACGGCGCGTGCCGCGCTCAGGATCGCCGTGGAGATGGCGCAGGACGGGCTGATCACGCGCGAAGAGGCGGTCGAGCGCATCGACCCGGCGTCCCTCGACCAGTTGCTGCACCCCACCATCGCGCCCGATGCAACGCGGGACGTGATTGCCACCGGCCTGCCGGCTTCGCCGGGTGCCGCGACCGGCGAGATCGTGTTCTCGCCCGACGACGCCGAGAAGCTCAAGGCGCAGGGCAGGGATGTCATCCTGGTGCGCATCGAGACCAGCCCCGAGGACATTCACGGCATGCACGCCGCCCAGGGTATCCTGACCGCACGTGGCGGCATGACCAGTCATGCCGCGGTGGTTGCGCGTGGCATGGGCAAGCCCTGCGTCGCCGGTGCCGGCGGATTGCGGATCGACTATGCGACGGGCGAAATGAGGATTGCCGGGCGCAATCTGAAGGAAGGCGAGGTCATCACGCTCGACGGTGCGACTGGTCAGGTGCTGGTTGGCGTCGTGCCGATGGTCCAGCCCGAATTGACGGGCCATTTCGGCACGTTGATGGAATGGGCCGACAAAATGCGCCGCATGAAGGTGCGCGCCAATGCCGAAACGCCGGCCGATGCGCGTGCCGCGCGATCCTTCGGCGCGGAAGGCATCGGCCTGTGCCGAACCGAACACATGTTCTTCGACGACGAGCGCATTCTGTGGGTGCGCGAAATGATCCTCGCCGAGAACGAGAAGGGCAGGCGCGAGGCGCTCGCCAGGCTTTTGCCGGTTCAGCGCGCCGATTTCGTCGAATTGTTCCGGATCATGGCCGGCCTGCCGGTCACCATCCGCCTGCTCGACCCGCCGCTGCATGAATTCCTGCCGCATACCGACGAGGAGATCGCCGAGGTCGCGAATGCCATGGGAGTCGACCCCGACAAGCTGCGCCGGCGCACCGAGACCCTGCGCGAGTTCAATCCGATGCTTGGCCATCGCGGCTGCCGGCTGGCAATAACCTTTCCCGAGATTGCCGAGATGCAGTCCCGCGCCATTTTCGAGGCGGCCATCGAGGCGGGCGAAAAGGAAGGCAAGACCGTGGTGCCCGAAGTCATGGTGCCGCTGGTCGGCCTGCGTTCCGAACTCGATTTCGTCAAGGCGCGCATCGATGAGGTCGCCGCACAGGTGATGCAGGAAAGGAGCCACAAGTTCGACTATCTCGTCGGCACCATGATCGAACTGCCGCGCGCGGCACTCGTCGCAGACTCGATTGCCGAGGCAGCCGAATTCTTTTCATTCGGTACCAATGACCTGACCCAGACGACGTTCGGCATCTCGCGCGACGACGCAGCGTCCTTCCTGCCCGATTATGTCTCCAAGGGCGTCATCAAGCAGGACCCGTTTGTTTCCATCGATGTCGACGGTGTCGGCGCACTGGTGAAAATAGCCTCCGAAAAGGGCCGCACGACTCGCCCCGGCATGAAGCTCGGCATCTGCGGCGAACATGGCGGCGATCCGGCCTCGATCCGCTTTTGCGAGACGGTCGGCCTCGATTATGTCTCCTGTTCGCCGTTCCGCGTGCCAATCGCCCGCCTTGCCGCCGCCCAGGCGGCCAAGGGCGACAGTGGCATGTCCTCGACCGCTTGAGTCCGTCCCGGGTTGTCGCAACGCTTCTCTGTCGGTTCGCGCCGCTTCAATGCAACTCGACCATGATTGCGCCTGCGGCGATGAAGCCGATGATGACGATGCGCGGCAGGTCGATCTTTTCCCTGAAGATCAGCACGCCGATACCGGTGGCGAAGATGATCGAGGTTTCGCGCAAGGCCGCTGCCTCTCCTACCTTGCCGAGCCTTGTCGCCAGCATCAGCGCGCCAAAGCTCATCATCCCGATCACCGCGCCGAACAGGCCGCGTAGCGCGAGTTCATCGAGCGGCGGTTTCCTCTTGATCCGCCGCCAACGCCAGTAGGCGATCACCGGAAAAGCAAAGCCGTCAACGAAAAAGAACCAGGCGAGAAAGGTGAACGGATCGTCGGCCAGCCGGATGCCATAGGCGTCGGCGGTCGTGTAGACGGCGATCATTGCACCGGTCGCCAGCGCCACCGTAATGGCAATCTGAAGATTGCTGGAGGAAACAGCCTCGCGGCGCAGCGCCATGATATTGGCGATGGCAAGCGAGATGATGGCAGTCGACAGGATGACAAGCCCGATCCACTGGCCGGGTGCAAGATGTTCACTGAAAATGAAGACGGCGGCGAGCGCGGTGAAGAACGGACCCGTGCCGCGCGCGATCGGATAGACCACGGTGAACGCGCCGAGATGGAACGAAGCCGATTGCAGCGTCTCGTAGACGACATGGACAATCAGGACCGCCCCGATGAACATGAAGAGTTCCTGCGACGGCCACGGCACCACGAAAAATGCTATCGGCATCGCCATCAGGCCGTAGCAGAGATTGATCGCGCCGCGATTGACGAAGGGATCGACGCCGCCCTTGTTGATCGCGCCGAAGATGGCATGCGCCAGCGCCGACAGCAGCGCCAATGCCAGCGCCAGCAAATGGCCCGCCGGCGTGCCGGCAAGTTCGACAATGAGCTGGCCCATGCTGCCCTCGGTACCTATTTATGCGCACAATGCGATAGCGCTTTGCGGCGCGTTGATCTACTCATCCCTTTTCCGGGCATGGAGATACGGCATTGAAAGCTGTGGGGATTTTGTTCGACAAGGACGGTACGCTTCTCGATTTCGAGGCGACCTACGGGACAGCCTGCGCCAATATTGTGCACGAACTTGCCGAGGGTGACGAGGAATGCGCCGCGCGCCTCGCCGAGGCGGCCGGTTTCGACCTCTCCGCGCGGCGCTTCAGCGACGATTCCATCATCATTGCCGGCAGCGCGATGACCCTCGCCGACCTGTGGGCGCCGTTCCTTGGCGTCGCCGCAAGCCCCGATCTGGCGCGCCGCTTCGACGACATGTTCGCACACCATTCCAGCGGCAGCGTCATGGTGTTCGATGGCGTCGGCAACGTACTCGGTGATCTGGCGGCGCGCGGGCTTCCTCTCGGCATCGCCACCAACGATTCGGAGGAGGGCGGCCGCGCCCACGCAGAGATAGCCGGCATTTCCGGCCATTTTTCCTTCTATGCCGGCCATGATTCCGGCCATGGCGCCAAGCCCGATCCGGGCATGGTGCTGGCCTTTGCCGGGCATTGCGAATGCCCGCCGGAACGTATCGTCATGGTGGGGGATTCACTGCACGACATGCATGCCGCACGCGCTGCCGGAGCGATTGGCGTGGCGGTGACGACCGGCCCGGCGGGTAGGGAACAACTTGCCCCGCACGCCGATTACGTGATCGACAATCTTGCCGAACTGACCGGTCTTCCGCCGCTCTCCGGGTATTGAAACGCCGGTTCCTCCGGCTATTGCAGCAGTGGTGCGGTCAGGCGCCGGTCACCGGCGATCATGCCGAGCACGCCGGCATAGGAGCGGGTGAAGTCGAGTACCGCCACGGGTACTTCGCCTTCGTCCAGGAGCCGGATTGCTCCGTTTGTCGCATTGAACAGGATAAAGAACAGTTCCGCATCCTCGTGCGTTCCGTAGCGCATCGCCGCCGCACGGTCCTGCGGTTCGCTGAACAATGCGGAAGGTATTTCGAAGAGAAGCTCGCAGCCGGCAATGCGCGCCGCGTTGAAGACCGTATCGAGAAACTGCATGCCGAGGTCCCCATCATCCGGCTGCTGCCCGATCCTGTCGCCAACATTTGGTCTGTCGTTCGTGTAACCCCTGTCTGTACCGTCTTGCGATACCGCATGCTGCATCTGACCGTTCACGTATTCGCCCTTATTCGTGACCATGCCTGTCTCCGTCATGCGCCCGCACGCCCGCTTCAATAGGAATGGCATCTCGCGGCGACAATGCGGCGGGAAAGCGGCTTTTCCCGCCATAATTCGCCATCACCCTTTCTGGCCACTGTCAGGCGGAATCGCATGACATTGCCGGAGCCTGACCATAAGCTGACCCCGATTCTTTTTATCTGGCCCGAATCTTTTCATCTGGAATGGCGATGACCGGATTTTACGAACGCAGGACCTCTCGTGCCGCGTATTGGTGCCAGAGGATTGCGCTGGTCTGCGTCCCCTATTTCCTGATCTCGATCCTGTTGCACCGCTTCGCCAAGGTGACGACGCCCGAAACCTATTGGCTGATCGCTTTCGGTCTTCTGATGCTGCTGGCAAGCCTGGCTCTGGGCGCGCGCGCGGTGTTCGATCTGTGGACGCGGGGCGATCGCGGTGGCGGTGCCACCATTCGCGGCGTCTTGCTGTCGCTCATCATGCTGGCACCCTTCGTCTGGTACGCCTGGCTTGCGGTCAAATATCCCGTCATCAACGATGTCTCGACCAATCCGGATTCGCCTCCCGCCTTTGTCGAGCTAGCCGCGATCCGACAAGCCGGCCTTGCCAAGGGCATGAGCCCGCTTGCCGACTATGACGACGCCTATGCCGATCTGTTGATCTCGGCCTATCCCAAGGTCGGCTCACGTCGCTACAATACCGGTGCGGCGCGCATCTACACGGCCGCACGCGCCCTGATTGCCAAGCGCCACTGGCGGATTGTCGCCATCCGGGGCCTGTCGGATTCCGGTGGGGAAAAGCCTGCCGCCGAGGACGATGCAAATGCTGCCGCTAAGAATGGCGGCGACGATGAAACGCCGCTCGATCCCGACGCTCCCCTTGACATCGAGATCGAGGCCGTCGCCTCGAGCCGTGTTTTCGGATTCAAGTCGGATATTGTCATCGCCATCCATTCGGAGGCCGAAAGCACACTGGTCGACATGCGATCGGCCTCTCGCTACGGTCAGCATGATTTCGGCGCCAATGCCGCGCAGATCGAGAGTTTCCTCGCCGATCTGGACAAGGCATTGATCGGCATCGCCGGAGAGGGTTGAACAATTCAGCTTTTTTCGGCCGGTGCGTAGACGCCTTCGAGCGATGCGGGGCCATCGCTTACGATCCGTCCGGCCTCCATCAGTTCCTCGATATGGGCGAGCACGGAAAGCGCTGCCGCCCCGTGCAGGCGAGGATCGGTGTCGCGATAGATCACCTTGACGATGTCGTCGATTCTGCGGTCGCCGGCCTCGATCCTGGCCAGGATCGCCGCTTCACGCATCTTGCGATGCGTTCTGAGTGCGCGCACGAACTCCCGCGCGTGCTCGAGCTCGCCGCCATGACCCGGCAGATAGGTGGTTTCGGGACGCTTCAGCAGCAATTCGAGCGATGCCATGTAGTCGGTCATCGAACCGTCCGGTGGCGCGACGATGGAGGTCGACCATGCCATCACATGGTCGCCCGAAAACAGGATATCGCGCCCCGAAAGCGCGAACGACATGTGGTTGGCGGCGTGGCCGGGGGTGAAGACGGCCTCGAGCGACCAGTCTTCGCCCTCGATGAGGTCGCCGTGCTTCAGCGCAACATCCGGTAGGAAATCATGGTCGCCGGATGCATCGAGCGGATTGACCTCGCCCAGATGCAGTTCGCGCGCTGCTCGATGCGGCCCTTCGCCCAGGACCGGCGCGCCGGTGATGCCGGCAAGGCGGCGCACCAGCGGCGAGTGGTCGACATGCGTGTGTGTGACCAGGATATGCGATACTTCCCGTTGTCCGATCGCCGCCAGAAGCGCTTCCAATTGTGCGTCGTCGTCTGGCCCGGGATCGATCACCGCCACGCTTTTCGAGCCGAGCACATAGGCATTGGTCCCATGGAAGGTGAACGGTCCGGGATTGGGCGCGGTCACGCGCAGGATGTTTTCGCCGACGGGAACCGCCTCGCCATGCGACGGTTCGAATTCGGTCTCGAAGGAGAGGTTTTTCAATTTGCTGCTCGCTTGCCGTCGGGAGATAACTGTCTGGAATGGCACGAAGCTTTCACGCTGGTGCTTGCACGCTTCAAGGTGAAGCAATATACCGATTGCACCGACCGATACAGCCTCTGGAGGACGTAATGACGACACTCGCCGCCGGCAATACCCTTGCCGCCAGCCTCGCTTCCAACAAGCCCGCATGGCGTGCGGCCTGGTATGTGTTTCTGGCAATTGGCGGAACGGCGTTGATCGCGCTCGCGGCCAAAACCCAGGTACCGTTCTGGCCCGTACCGATGACCCTGCAGACGCTGGCTATTCTGGCTGTCGGCGCAGCCTATGGCGCGCGATTGGGCGGTATCACGCTACTCCTTTATCTCGTCGAAGGTGCGGCCGGTCTTCCCGTATTCGTCGGGACGCCGGAAAAGGGTATCGGCCTTGCCTATATGGCAGGACCGACTGGTGGTTACCTCGTCGGCTTCGTTATTCTGGCGGCGATTGCGGGATGGGCTGCCGATCGTGGCTGGAGTACCAATCCGTTCAAGCTGGGCGCGGCGATGCTGGTCGGCGAAATCATCATGCTGACGATGGGCGCTGCCTGGGTTGGTTATCTGTTCGGCGCGGACAAGGCATTCGCCTGGGGTTTCGGTCCCTTCATCGTTACCGATCTCGTCAAGCTTGCGATTGCCGCCGCACTTGTCCCTGCGCTGTGGATGCTTGCCCCGCGCGGACAGGATCGGGGCGCCTGACCGGCACACCCTCCTTATCGCGTTTTCGACAAGGCTGCGGGTTTCCCCGCGGCCTTGTTTGTGTTTGTTGCCGCCATTCCGGGTTCACGGCTCGTTAAGGTTGAACAAGCGATAATTCCACCCTCGGCAAGGTTGTTCACCAAATCGGGCGTTTTGGGGTACCCGATGCGCCCTTTTTGCGTGCCCGTATCGCAAATGTGCCTCGGGAGGAAAAGATGGGCGGGTTCAGACAGGCTATCGTTGACGCCTATGGTGTGGATGGCGCCCTGGATGTGCTCTTCCGGTTGTTGGAAGACCTCCCCTTTGCGGTGACGTTGGAAGACCGCGATCTGCAGGTGGTCTATACCAATCGGGCGCAGACGGAACAGGACGCGGTCTACAGCAACGCCGCAACGGATTCTTCCAGCGGTGCAACCCTTGATTCGTCCGCCTTTGCCGGCTTGGTCAAGCACATAGACAGCAATGCCGAACGCACCGAATTGCTGGGCGAAAAGCCGGCCATTCACGAACAGCATATCGACCTGGGCGTCGGCACGACAATCGTTGCACGCATCGGCGCCGATCTGGCTGAACTCCACCACCACAGAGCCAAAGTCGGCAGGCTGGCCAGCGAAAACGAGATTTTCCGTTCGCTTATCGAGAACATTCCGGTTTCGATTTATGTTCGAAGCGCTGATCTGCGGCTCGTCTATGCCAATGCCGGCTGGACCGAACTGACAGGGATCAGGCTGGAAGACGGCCTCGGCAAGACAGATACCGAGACTTTCGGCGCCGATGGTGAAGCTTTCGACCACGCCAACCGCAAGATACTGGCGACACTGGGCAAACAGACCTTTGAAGAGGTTGTGACGGCGCCCAATGGCCAGCGTCATTATCAGGTGGCACGCAAGAAGGCTCTTCAGACTTCCGACGGATCGCTCTACGTCATCGGCTCGACGGTGGATATCACGGAGTTGAGGCAGCGCCAGGAGGAATTGATCGCTTTGCGTGCCGAGGCCGATCGTTCCGCGACCCTGCTCAGTGAAGCCACGGCTGCCATGGCGCAGGGTCTGATGGTCTTCAGTTCCGACAAGATCGAGTTCACCACACCACGCGTTCCGGAATTGCTGGAGGTGCCGGCATCCGTCGTTGCGCCTGGAAAATCATGGCGGGACTATTTCGAATTCCTGTTCGAACGCGGCGACTATGGCGAAGGGGAAAAGGCCAGGGAAAAGCTGGAAGGCGTCGTCTCGGAAATCGGCGAATCCCGTCCTCATCGCATCGAGCGCGTTACACCGTCCGGCAACCACTTGTTGATCGAGGCTGAGCCGCGCGCCGGTGGTGGCGTGGTCGTCACCTATTCCGACGTTTCGGAAAACAAGCATCGTGAGGCCGATCTCGAAGAGGCTCGACACCAGTTCGAGCAGTCGAACGAAATTCTGAAGGCCACGCTGGAATCGCTGGATGTCGCCGTCGGCGTCTTCAGTCCCCAGGATCGATTCCTGCACTACAATCCGGCTTACGCCCGTCTGTTTGGCGACAATGCCCGCCACATCAAGCCCGGCATGGATATGCGTGAAGTGGTCCGTCTTATGGTGACCGGCGATTTTTACGGCTGTCCGGAGGAAAAAGCCGACGAGATGGTCGAAAAGTTCCTGGCGAAGACCCGGGAAGTCCTCCATTCGCCAACGCAGTCCCTGCTCTCGTCCGACGGCATGGAATGGTTCGTGATGACGACACGCCGGACCCCCACCGGCCATATGATCGTGGCGCGCCAGGATGTCACCGAACTGATGAATTCCAAGCATGCCGCTGAATCCGCGGACCGTGCGAAGTCGGAGTTTTTGGCGAACATGAGCCACGAGATCCGCACGCCGATGAACGGTGTGATGGGGATGGCGGAACTTCTTGCCAAGACGGAGCTTGACGCGCGCCAGAAGACGTTTGTCGACATCA